>NZ_JAGUUD010000191.1:0-9933 GCF_020177535.1 Paraburkholderia sp. XV
GGCAAAGAAAAGTAGGTGCCGCCCCGCACAGGGGCGACGCGTGAAGCAAGCTAACAATTCGCGAATGCCAGCGAAAGCAAAGCCAATTCGCGAATGCCAGCGAAAGCAAAACCAATTCGCGAATGCCAGCGAAACCACAAGCACCCCACCCAAGCGTCGCAGACGAAAAAAAACCTACCCCTTCAACAACTCATCAAGCGCCACAAGTTGCGCCGGAGTCCCAACGTTCTCCCACAACCCGGTATAGAGCGCCCCAGTAGCGCGCCTATGCGCAATAGCCTCACGATAATACGGCGAAAGGGCCCGCCGCGTCCCCGGCGCGAGATCACGAAACATCCGCGTGTCATAAAGCCCGATGCTTCCAAACGTATACCGCGGCGCGCCACCAAGCGCCAACACTCCATCGCTGGCAAGCACAAAATCCCCAGCCGGATGAAACGAAGGATTCGGCACCATCACCAGATGCATCCCGGGCAAATCCGCAGCCGCGAGACGCGCACCCGCCGCGCGCAGCGTCGAATAATCAAAATCCGCGTACACATCACCCGCGACAGCAACGAACACCTCAGGCTTGCCTGAGTCCTCCAGCAGCGGCAACGCCTTGGCAATTCCACCCGCCGTTTCGAGCGCCTCATGCTCGGCGGAATAACGCAACTCGACACCAAACCGCGAACCGTCGCCCAGCGCATCCTCGATCTGCGCGCCGAGCCAGGCATGATTAACGACAATCGTCGTAAAACCGGCGTCCGCCAGCCGCTCGATCTGCCATTCGATCAGCGCCTTGCCCCCCACCTTCAGCAACGGCTTCGGACACGCGTCCGTCAGCGGTCGCATCCGGTCGCCGCGCCCGGCGGCGAAGATCATCGCTTTGTTCAAATTCTTCATCGGTCAGAACGTGTAGCCGACGTCGACGGCGCGGCCTTCGAGGTCGTCGAGCAGCCTCGCGAACGGCACGAGCGGCCGGTATCGCTCGCACACCTTGCGCGCATAGCCGATGAAACGCGGCAGATCCGCCATGTAATGCGGCTTGCCGTCGCGATAGTTGATCCGGCAGAACAGGCCAAGCACCTTGATGTGCCGCTGAAGGCCCATCCATTCGAGCTGTCGATAGAACTCGCCGAAGTCGGCATCGACGGGAAGCCCCGCCTTTTTCGCGCGTTCCCAGTAGTACACGAAGCAATCAAGCTCGAACTCTTCGTCCCAACCGATGAACGCATCGCGCAACAGCGAAGCAACGTCATACGTGATCGGGCCGTACACCGCATCCTGGAAGTCGAGCACGCCGGGATTCGGGCTGGCGATCATCAGATTGCGCGGCATGAAATCGCGCAGCATGAAGACCTGCGGCTGCGCCCGCGCGCTCGCGACCAGCAACGCGAACGTGCGATCGAGCACGCCGCGCGTGTTCTCATCCACCTCCTGCCCGAGATGCCGGCCGATGAACCACTCCGGCATCAGCTCCATTTCGCGGCGCAGGAAGGCCTCGTCGAACGGCGGCAGCACGTCCTCGCGCGAGGCGAGCTGCCAGCGGATCAGCGCATCGAGCGCGTCGCGCATCAGCGTTTTGGCTTCCGCGGGACTACTTTGCTTCAGTGTGGACAGATACGACTGCGTGCCGAGATCCGTGACGAGCATGAAGCCCGCATCGAGATCGACTTCCAGCACGCGCGGCACGTGGACGCCGGCGTCGGCCAGCAAACCCGCCACCTGCACGAATTCACGGCATTTCTCGGGCGGCGGCGCATCGACGGCGATCACCGTCGCGCCGCCGGCGACAAGCTCCGCGCCGCTGCCCGCAAGGCGGAAGTAGCGGCGAAAGCTCGCATCGGCGGAAGCGGGCTTCAGTGTGGCAAGGTCAAGGCCGTAGCGACCGGCGTGGGATTGCAGCCAGGCGCCGAGAAGCTCGAGCCGGGCGTCCGCCGTCGAAGAAGCGGATGTAAGGGAAGATACGGGGGAAAGCGTCATGAAATGCCGGTGACAAAATCGGGGTGGGCAACGTCTTGCCATATAATACCCCACGACTTTTTTGACGCGACTCGCGTCAGTTCTCGCGCATCTCGTTGGATCGCCCGCCTTACCGCTGCATGAATCGTCAAAAGTTGTGCATTCGATGCCCGATTGCACAGGCGGCAACTCGTGACTAATGACCGGGCACATGAACTGACAGCAGGGCCGATACGCCAAACGATACATGCCGCCTAGACAGTTTTTCCGAACCACTTCCACCTCTGACGCCTTGCCGCGCAGAAGGCGGCTCGCAGCGGCGCTGGTCGCCGTGCCGGGTCTGCTGCCCGCGCTTTCGCATGCGCAGCTGGCGGGAGAGGCGGCGCAGGCGCAGCCGATAGACGCGCCGTGGGGCCTGCGGCTGGCTCCACAACTCGAAGAACATCCGGCACCCAACGGCCAGAGCCCCGCCACCTTCGTGCTGGGCGACTCGACCACGGGCACGGCCGACCAGGACATCGCGGCCAAAGGTGCCGCGGAAGTCCGCCGCACGAACTCGGCGCTGAAAGCCGACGCGCTTCATTACGATCAGGATACGGACATGGCCGATGCTTACGGCAATGTCCACCTGTCGGGCAACGGGGCCACGTTCTCGGGCCCGGAAGCGCACATGAAGATCGAGTCGAGCGAAGGCTTCATGACCACGCCCAAATATCACTTCACGGTGACGGGCGGTTCGGGCAGTGCCGAGCGCGTCGATCTGCTCGACAACGAGCGCTCGGTGTTCACGCGCGGCACCTATACGGCGTGTCAGTGCGCGGAAGATCCGGCGTGGTACATCAAGGGCAGCGAGTTCGATTTCGACACGGGCGCCGACGACGGCGTCGCGCACAACGGCGTGCTGTTCTTCCAGGGCGTCCCCGTGTTCGCGAGCCCGTGGCTGTCGTTCCCGCTGTCGGGTGCGCGGCGAAGCGGCCTGTTGCCGCCGACAGCATCGCTCAGTTCGACCAATGGCTTCGAGCTGGCGCTGCCGTACTACTTCAACATTGCGCCGAACCGCGATCTGACCGTGACGCCGCGCATTCTGTCGAAGCGCGGCGTGCAGTTGCAGGCGAACTTCCGCTATCTGTCGCCGACCTATAGCGGCTCGATCACCGGCGAGTATCTGCCCGACGACAAGATCACCCACACGAACCGGTATGCGCTGTATATCCAGCACAACCAGAACTTCGGTTCGGGCTTCGGCGGGTACATCTACTACAACAAGGTCTCGGACAACACCTATCCGGAAGACCTGGCGTCGACGACGAACCAGTTCCTGAACGGCACGCAGCTGCTGTACCAGCAGGAAGCGGGGCTGACGTACAACAACGGGCCGTGGTCCGTGCTCGCGCGCGAACAGCACTGGCAGACGCTTTCGCCGTCCACCGCGCCTTACGGCCGCGAGCCGCAGTTGAACGTGAAGTACGCGAAGTACAACGTCGGCGGCTTCGACTTCGGCGCGGAAGCGGACTACACGCGCTTTCGCATCACGACGGCGGACGCGACGGAAGGCGATCGCGTCGTCTTCAATCCGTACCTGTCGTACTCCGTCATCGGTCCGGGTTACTTCGTCACGCCGAAGGTGCAATGGCACTTCGCGTCGTATGACCTGAGCAACATCGGCACGGGCTCGCCCCCGAACCAGCCGAAGAATTTCACCGAGTCGATACCGACGTTCTCGTTCGACACCGGGCTGATCTTCGACCGCTCGGTGCGTCTGTTCGGGCAGGATTTCATCCAGACGCTCGAACCGCGTCTGTACTACGTCTACACGCCGTATCGCAACCAGAGCTTCGCGCCGCTGTTCGATACGGCTGAGTCGGATTTCGGCCTTGCGGAAATCTTCACGCCGAACACGTTTGTCGGTAACGACCGGATCGCCGATGCGAACCGTCTGACGGCCGCCATCACTACGCGCTTCCTGAACCCGGCGACGGGCGACGAGCGCGCGCGCTTCGTGATCGCCCAGCAGTACTATTTCCGCGATCAGCGCGTCACGCTGGATCAGACTCAGCAGGCGTCGGAGCAGGCCACACACTCGGACCTGATACTCGGCGCGTCGTTGAAGCTCGGTGCCGGTTTCGCCTCGGAAACGGCGTTCCAATATAATGCGGACAACAACCAGCTGGTCAAGACCAGCATTGGTTTCGGGTACAGCCCGGCGGCAGGCAAGGTCATCAACCTCGGCTACCGTTACACGCGCGCCAACACGACGCTGGACAACCAGCCGATCAACCAGTTGCTGATCTCGGGGCAGTGGCCGTTGATGCACCGAGTGTTCGGCGTAGGGCGTATCAACTACGACCTGAAAGCACAACGCGTTGTCGACGCGCTTCTCGGCATGCAATACGACGCGGATTGCTGGACGCTCGGCGTAGGTTTTCAGCGTTATGCAAACGGGGTGAACTCGACGGGTGGTACGTCGTCCGGTACGCGGGTGCTCGCGCAGCTGACATTCAAAGGGCTGTCGAGCGTCGACAACGGGCTGATGTCCGCGTTCCGCGCCAGCGTGGCGGGCTATCAGCCGCCACCGCCGCCGCCGCCGCCCGAATCGCAGTTCAACAATTACGAATGAGCGGGTCACGAATCAGCGGGTCGCGAGTGACCAGATCGCGGGTGACAGATCGATGCCGCGTCGTTCGCAGAACAGACAAGACGGGCCGAGCGTGCCCGACATCACTGGAGTATCTGTGGCAATCATGAAAAAGCTTCGCCTGGCAACGTTCGCGACCGGCTTCGCTGCGGCCGCTTCCATTCTGCTGGCAGCGCCTGCGCACGCGCAGGCGCTGAGCGGCAACGGCAATGCTCAAACGGTCGATACGATCGCGGCTGTCGTCAACAACGGCGTGATCACGCAGCGCGAGCTGGACATGCGCGTCGGCCTGATCACGAAGCGGCTGAACCAGCAGCACGCGCCGATCCCGCCTGCCGATCAGCTGCGGCAGCAGGTTCTCAACCAGATGGTGCTGGAGCGCATCCAGCTGCAGAAGGCGCGCGAAGACGGCATCACCGTCGACGACGCGCAGGTGCAGCGCACGCTCGAACGTCTCGCGCAGGCCAACAACATGCCGCTCGAAATGTATCGCGCGCGTATCGAGGCGCAAGGCGTGCCCTGGTCGACCTTCATGGGCGACGCGAAGACGGAACTGATCCTGTCGCGTCTGCGCGAGAAGGAAGTGGACAGCAAGGTCACCGTGTCGGACGCGGAAGTGGCGAACTACATCGCGAGCCAGCGCGGGCCGACGGCCGGCCTGACCAGCGATCTGCGCCTCGAGCACATCCTGCTGAAGGCGCCGCTCAACGCGTCGCAGACGGATATCGAAGCGGCGCAGGCGAAGGCGAATGGACTGCTGCAGGAAGCGTTGAAGGGCGACAACTTCGAAAAGCTCGCGAAGGCCAATTCGCAGGCGGCGGATGCATCGAAGGGCGGTGACCTGGGCTTTCAGGCGCCGTCCAAACTGCCGCCTGAATTCGTGACGGCAGCCTCGACGCTGCGTCCGGGCCAGGTCAATCCGTCCGTGATCCGTACCAACGACGGCTTCGAGATCGTGCGACTCGTCGACCGCCGTTCGGGCCAAGGCGCGGCTTCCGCCGATTCGACCAAGCTCACGCAGACGCACGTGCGCCACATCCTGCTGCGCGTCGGCGACGGCCTGTCGGAGCCGCAGGCGCGCCAGAAACTGCTCGAAATCCGCCAGGAGATCGAGACGGGCCAGGGCGATTTCGACAAGTTTGCGCGGACCTATTCGCAGGACGGTTCGGCGTCGCAAGGCGGCGATCTCGGCTGGATCAGCCCGGGCGAGACGGTGCCCGAGTTCGAACGTGCGATGAACGCGCTGCAGGACAATCAGATCAGCCAGCCCGTGCGAAGCGAATACGGCTATCACCTGATCCAGGTGCTGGGCCGCCGCGAAGCGGAAGGATCGGTCTCGCAGCAGATGGACCTCGCGCGGCAGGCCATCGGCCAGCGCAAGGCCGAACAGGCCTACGCCGACTGGCTGCGTGAACTGCGCGACACGGCGTATGTCGATTACAAGGCAACCCCGATCACGGGTACGTCCGCGCAATAACTCTGGAATCGTCATGACCGCTGCCCAGCCCTCGAACGCACCGCTGAACATCGCGATCACCACGGGCGAGCCGGCTGGCGTCGGTCCTGAACTGACGGCACAGGCGCTCGCCGCAGCGGGCGCGCATTGGCCCGACGCGCATTTCACGGTGCTCGGCGACAGCGGACTGATGACCGAGCGCGCCAAGGCTGTCGGAATCGATTGGGCTTTGCAGCAGGGCCGCCGCATCGACACGCAGCATCACGCGCTCGCCGCGCCCGCGCAGGCCGGCAAGCTCGACGCGAAGAACGGGCCGTACGTGCTCGGCCTGCTCGATGCCGCGATCGACGGCGCGCTCGCGGGCACGTTCGACGCCATCGTCACCGCGCCGTTGCAAAAGAGCACGATCAACGACGCCGGCGTGCCGTTCACCGGCCACACCGAATATCTGGCGGAGCGCACCAACACGCCGCGCGTCGTGATGATGCTGGCGGGCACGGGCGCAAGGCCGCTGCGCGTCGCGCTTGCGACGACGCATCTGCCGCTGAAGGACGTGTCGGCGGCGTTGACGGTCGACGGGCTCGTCGACACGCTGCGGATCATCGACCATGACCTGCGGCATCATTTCGGGCTGCCCGCGCCGCGCATTCTCGTCACGGGCCTGAATCCGCATGCGGGTGAAAACGGCTATCTCGGCCGCGAGGAAATCGACGTGATCTCGCCGGCGCTGCAACAGGCGAACGGGCAAGGCATCGACGCGCGCGGCCCGTATCCCGCCGACACGCTGTTCCAGCCACGTTATTTGAACGAAGCCGATTGCGTGCTCGCGATGTTTCATGATCAGGGCCTGCCCGTTCTGAAATACGCGACGTTTGGCGAAGGCATCAACGTGACGTTGGGCTTGCCGATCATCCGCACGTCGGTCGATCACGGCACGGCGCTCGATCTCGCCGGCACGGGCCGCGCGGATGCGGGCAGCCTGATCGCCGCGATCGACACCGCAGTTTCCATGGCGCGCAACCGTCGCGCCGCATGATTTTTTTGTAGCTTCTAATCGATGTCCAACAGTTCAAGCAGACAGCACCAGGGCCACTTCGCGCGCAAGCGCTTCGGACAGAATTTTCTGGTCGACCTGGGCATCATCGATTCGATTGTCGACGTCATCCGTCCGCAACGCGGCGAACGCATGGTCGAAATCGGACCGGGGTTGGGCGCGCTGACGGAGCCGCTGATCGGGCGTCTCGCGACGCCCGAAGCGCCGCTGCACGCCGTCGAACTGGACCGCGACCTGATCGGGCGTCTGAAAAAAAAATTCGGCGAGCTACTCGAATTGCATGAAGGCGATGCGCTCGCGTTCGACTTCGGCTCGCTCGCCGACGCGGGCGAGAAGCCCACGCTGCGTATCGTCGGCAATCTGCCGTACAACATTTCAAGCCCGCTGCTGTTTCATCTCGCCACCTTTGCGGACCGCGTGATCGATCAGCATTTCATGTTGCAGAACGAAGTGGTCGAACGGATGGTCGCGGAGCCGGGCACCAAGGCATTCAGCCGGTTGTCGGTGATGTTGCAGTACCGCTACGTGATCGACAAGCTGCTCGACGTGCCGCCGGAATCGTTCCAGCCGCCGCCGAAGGTCGATTCCGCGATCGTCCGCATGATTCCGTACGCGCCACACGAACTGCCTTCCGTCGATCAAACAACGCTCGGCGAACTCGTCACCGCGGCGTTCTCGCAGCGTCGCAAGATGTTGCGCAACACGCTGTCCGCCTATCGAGATGCCGTCGATTTCGACGCGCTCGGTTTCGATCTGCAACGCCGCGCGGAGGACGTGCCGGTGGCGGAGTACGTATCCGTTGCCCAGGCCGTATCGGCAGCTTCGCCGAAGTAGCCAGAATCGCATCGAGTCAAGTCACAACGACGGCTCGTTGCATCTGCAAAGGCCACTGTAGACAGCCCGCAACACGCGGGCTTTCTTTTATCTTCCCGACTCTTCATACAGATTAATCTTACGCTTGCTTGCGTTCGCCTATTTGCGCGCCAGCGAGGCCGCACCGCTTTAAGACATTCCCACGCATTTACGCATGCAGGATGGATCAGGAGACGGTATGACGAAGGGGAGCAAGAGACTGCGGTTTTGCGCGTGGGCGGCGCTTTCGCCCGCATTGACGTGCGCGACGGCGCACGCGCAATCGAGCGTCACCTTGTATGGCATTGTCGACGAAAGCGTCCGGTATATGACGCACGTGAACAAGAACGGTGACTCGAGCGTTGGCCTCGGCAACGGCGGCATGTCGGAGAGCCGTTGGGGGTTGCGCGGCGTCGAGGACCTGGGCGGCGGCTGGTCGACCTTCTTCAAGCTCGAAAACCGTATCTACATTAACAGTGGTCAGAGCGATCCGACGCTGCCGTTTTTCAACGAGGCGCAGATCGGCGTGCAATCGACGTCGTATGGCAGGCTGATCTTTGGGCGGATGCCGAACGTGCTGATCGAAGGGATCACGTTTGGGGGCTATGGCAGCAACCCGTGGATTCCTTACGACTTCAGCTTCCAGCCGGAAGTGACGATGTCGGGCGGCATCTGGACGAGCAATCAGGTGCAGTATCAGGCGCGTGCGCATGACGTGTTGTTGTCGGTCGGGTATGCGTTCGGCGGGGTTGCTGGGCATCAGTCGTATGGTTCGCAGTATGGGGCGGCGCTGGCTTACGCGCCAAGCGGTGGGCCTGTGAGCCTGGGCGGTGCGTATGAGGAGTCGCGCGACTCCGTCAATGGCAGCGCGGCGAAAGCCTGGACGTTTGGTGCGTCGTATACGTGGAACCAGACGCGCTTTGCGCTCGGCTATATCGTCAATCAGAACGACGCGGGGTTTTCCAATTTCGCGAACGGTCCGTTTACGGCGCCTGTGCTTGCGGCGCTCAAGTACACGGACTTTTCACGGCGTCGAATGATAATGGGCGGTATTACGCAGCAGGTGGGCGCTGCCTGGCATTTTGCAGCGAATGTGTGGCGGACATTGCAGGACGGCAAGACGCCGGCGCAGGATGGTTCTGCGTGGCAGTATCAACTCGTTGCTGATTACAGTTTGTCCAAGCGCACGGATGTCTATGTGGAAGGCGACTACTCGCTGTATCGCGGGGATCTGATTGGCGCGCAATTGCAGGGTGTGAATGGTGTCGGGCTGGCGCAGAAGGGCACGCAGATCGGGCTGATGGCAGGGCTGCGGCATCTGTTTTAAAGTTTTGCCTATGGGGCGTGTGGACACTGCGGGCTTGACTTTGACTTTGCGTCGGCGAGCGCGCGGCGTTTTCTGTTTTTCTGTACATTTACGCCCTCGACATCCCTACACAATACTGGAGTGCATCATGCGCCTTCTTCACACCATGCTCCGAGTCGGCAATCTCGACCGCTCGATCAAGTTCTATACCGAGTTGCTCGGGATGAAAGTGCTGCGTCGCAATGACTATCCTGAAGGCAAGTTTACGCTTGCGTTTGTTGGGTATGAAGATGAGAAGGATGGCACGGTTATCGAGCTGACTCACAATTGGGATACTGAGTCGTACGACTTGGGTAATGCGTTTGGGCACCTCGCGGTGGAGGTCGATGACGCGTATGCCGCGTGCGCCAAGATCAAGGAACAAGGTGGGACGGTTGTGCGGGAGGCGGGGCCTATGAAGCACGGTACGACCGTTATTGCGTTTGTGACTGACCCTGACGGGTATAAGATCGAGTTTATTCAGCGGAAGTCGTAAGGGTTTTTGGTTTTTTTTGTCTGCGACGCTGGGTGGTTTGCTAGTGTGTTCGCTGGCATGCGCGGTTTGCTTTTGCTTTCGCTGGCATCCGCGATGCGTTAGCTCGCTTCAGGCGTCGCCCCTGTGCGGGGCGGCACCTACTTTTCTTTGC
>NZ_JAGUUD010000192.1:0-9754 GCF_020177535.1 Paraburkholderia sp. XV
CCGCCCCGCACAGGGGCGACGCCTGAAGCGAGATAACGAATCGCGGATGCCAGCGAAAAGGCAAGCCAAGGATGCCAGCGCAGAAGCAAACACAAGCAAAACCACCAAAAGCGTCGACAGACAAAAAAAACCTCAATCCCTCCCAGCCAGCGCACGCTCAAGCGCCGCCACCCCAGCCGGCAAATCAACACCAACCCCGAGCTCAACCATAGTCCTACCAAACGCATGCAGCGTACGAAAAAGATTATGAGCGCGAGCCTGCTCGCCCATCTGCCCAATCCGCACAATAGGCAACCCAAACGAGCCCGAAATCTCAACCTGATGAAACCGCGAGATATGGGCGCAAATATCCGCCGGCGTCAGCCCGGCCTTTTGCCCAACGGGCACCTCGATCCCGACAACCGAATTCAACCGGCATTCAGCCGGCGCAAACAACGCCAGGCCCATGGCACTAATCCCCGCCTGCAACGCAAGCGAACACTTCAAATGCCGGGCAAAACGCTTCTCCAGCGTCTCCGCGCAAACAAGCCGCAACGCCTCATGCAGCGCAAGCACGCCCGACACGGGCGCCGTATAGTGATACCCCGCGTTGTGCCAGAAGTTCTCTGCCAGCGACGCATCGAGACACCAATGCGCACTCGCATGCGGTCGCCCCTTCACCCGCTCCCACGCCGCATCCGAAAACGCGATCAGCGAAACACCCGGAATCGATGACAACCCCTTCTGCCCACCCGTAATCACAGCATCGATACCCCAGGCGTCCATTTCGAGCGGCATCGTCGACAGCGTGCAGACAGCATCGACGACCACCAGCGCACCCGCCTTCTTCGCCAGCGCCGCAATGTCCTTCAAGTGATAATTCCAGACGGTGTTGGATGTCTCGCCCTGCACGATCGTCACGATCTCCGGGCGCGTGCGCCGGATCGCTTCCTCGACCTGGTCGAGCGTCGCGACCGCACGGTCGCCCACTTCCAGCAGCGAGACCTCGGCGCCAACGCGCCGGCCCATCTCCGCCATCCGCGCGCTGAAAAACCCGTTCTTGATGCTCAGCACCCGCGTGCCCTGCCACGCAAGATTGGAAATCGCCATTTCCATCGCCGCCGAGCCCGGCCCCGCCACGCCCAGCACCCACTTCGAATTGGTCTGGAACACGTAGCGCGCCATCGTCTTCACCTGTCCCACCACCTTGGCCATCGTGTTGCCCAGATGGTTGATGACGATCGCATTGGCCTTAGCGACGGCGGCGGGAATCGGCACGGGACCAGCGCCCATCATCAGGAGGGGCTCTTCGGGAAGAATCGCATCGAGCGATTCGACTTCAGGACAGGGAACGACGTTGGACGTTGTAATGGTCATGATCGGAACGCATGGAACGAGGAACAGGAACAGGAAAACGGCCCGCCGCGCGCAGCAACACCTGCGCGCGGCGGGCCGTCTTTCGATCATTCACTCATATGTCCGATTGCGCAAGAGATGCATCCCGGTCTTCCCCTGCCGGATTGTCACTTGACCTCTTTGCGCTGGACGTTTTTGCCCGTCTCCTTGTTGTAGCGTTCGACGTATTCATCCGTGAGCTTGCGGATCGCGCGCCCGATCTTGCGGTAGTCGGACTCGTTGAGATTCGCGAGCGACACCCGCCCCGAAGGATGCTTCGTGCCAAAGCCCATGCCCGGCAGCAGCACGACCCGCGCATCGGTTGCCAGACGGAACAGCAGCTCCGACGCCTCCGTGTGCTTGAGCAGCCAGTCGACGAACTCGCGGCCGTACGCACGCTCGCCGAAGTACTCCATGTCGATGATCGAGTAGTAGTCCACCTGGTTCGCGTCCTTCTCGTCGAACGCAATGCCGATCTCTTCGTAGAGCGCGCGCTTGCGGCTGCGGATCAGGCGCTTGAGCGCGTCCTTGTACGCATCCGGCGTGTCCATCAGGGAGAACAGCGAGAAGAGCACCATCTGCACCTGCTGCGGCGTCGACAGCCCCGCCGTGTGATTCAGCGCGACAGTGCGGCTGTCGGCCACCAGCCGGTCGATGAACTTCAGCTTGTCCGGCTCGGTCGTGATCGACTCGTAACGATGATGCAAGATCTTCTTGACGTCCTTCGGCAGTTCGGAGATCAGCCGGTCAAGGATGTTGTCCTTGTGCGTCGCGATCGTGCCCAGCCGCCAGCCCGTCGCACCGAAATACTTCGAGTACGAATACACGAGAATCGTGTTCTTCGGCGCGAGCGCGAACAGCGATACGAAGTCGTCGGCGAAGGTGCCGTACACGTCGTCCGTCAGCAGGATCAGATCGGGGCGCTCCTTGACGATCTGCGCGATGTATTCGAGGCTCTCGTCGCTGATCCTCACCGATGGCGGATTGCTCGGGTTCACGAGGAAGAACGCCTTCACCTTCGGATCGCGCAGCTTGTCCAGCTCGGACTTCGAGTATTGCCAGTTGTTCTCGACAGCGGCGTCCAGATTGACGACGTTCAGCTCGTAGTCGTTGAGCGTCGGAATCTCGATGTACGGCGTGAAGATCGGGCGGCCGAGCGCGATGGTGTCGCCCGCCTTGATCAGATGGTTCTGCTTCATCGTGTTGAAGATGTACGTCATCGCGGCCGTGCCGCCTTCGACAGCGAAGATGTCGAACTCGCCGACGAACGGATACTTGCCGATCATCTCGCGCCGCAGATACTGCCCGACGATGACCTCCGACAGCTTCAGCATCCGGTCGGGCACCGGGTAGTTCGACGCGAGAATGCCCTCGCACATCTCATAGAGGAAATCCGTGCCCGACAGGCCCAGCTGATCGCGCACATACGACACGGCACCCGCGAGAAACGCAATGCCCGGCACGCCCTTGTTCTCGCGCAGGAACAGCTCGAAGCGCTCGGCCAGTCCTTCGCGCTTCGGAAAACCGCCGACACCCTCGGGCATATACGCAAACGAGCGCTCCGACTCGCGCATCGCAAACAGACCGAGCTGCCAGAAGCCGTGGCGCGGAATCGTCGCGAGAAAGTTCGGGTTGCCGCGGCCGGCGTTCAGCATCGAGGCATTGGCCGGGCGCTCGACCGCGCCGCCGCCCGCCGCCTTGATTAACTCATCCTTCAGTTCGAACGGGCTGAGCGCCTGCAACGCTGCCTGGTCTTTGCCTTTGTTGTCCTTCGCCATGATGCGTCCTCCAGTGAAAGGGGAAATGCGCCGGCGCGTCGCGGGCAATGGCCCGTGCAGGGCGCCGGCTACCGTCCTGACAATCGGTTCCGCCGACAGGGCGCGCCCTGTCGGCGCGCGAGCTCAGACCAGCCCGACCACGAGCGGTCCCAGTAACGTCAGCAGCACGTTCGCAATCGCATACGTAATCGCGAACGGCACGGTCGGCACGGCGCTTTCGGCCTTGTCCAGCACGCCGCCGAACGCCGGGTTCGCGCTGCGCGAGCCGGCCAGCGCGCCCGCCAGAATCGCTGCGTTGTCGTAGCGCAGCACGTAACGGCCGAAGACCATCGTCAGCAGCAGCGGGAATAGCGTCACGAACACGCCGAGCAGGAAGATCGTGAGGCCCAACTCCTTGATCGTCGTCACGGCCTGCAGCCCCGAGTTCAGCCCGACCACCGAGACGAACGCCGCCAGCCCGAAGTCCTGCAACAGCCGCGACGCGGCGGGCGGCATCACGCCGTACATCGGATGCTTGCCGCGCATCCAGCCGAACACCAGACCCGCGAGCAGACAGCCGCCGCCGGAGCCGAGCGTGAGCGGCACGCCGCCGACATTGATGACGATCAGCCCGATCAGCAGGCCCACGACCATGCCGACGCCCATGTAGATGAAGTCGGTCTTGATCGAGTACGGCAGCTCGTAGCCCGTCGCCTCGACGGCGCGTTTCGTGTCCTTCGCTGAGCCGAAATAGGTGAGAACGTCGCCGTGCTCGAGCTTCGTCTCGGGCAGGATCGGCACCGGCTGGCCGACGCGCGTGATGCTTTCGAGGAACACGCCGTGGCGCAGATCGCGGTCGACGGTTTCGCGCACCTTCTGGATCGTCGTGTGGTTCAGGCCTTTTGCGGTGAACACGGCCTGGCGTGTCTGCATGACGGCGCTGACGTCGGTGACATCGGAGATTTCGGTGCCGATCTTCGGCGCGATGGGCACCATGCCCTCGCGCCGCCCGACCACGAGCACGACGTCGTCAGCCGCGAGCACGACGTTCGGCCCCGGCTCGATCTCCTTGCCGACGCGCCGGATTTTTTCGATCGACACGAAGTCCTGCGCGGCCATTTCGATCTCGGACACCTTGCGCCCCGCCGCCGCCCCGACCTTGAACGCGCGCCCGACCAGTTCGGGCAGCGCCGCCAGTTGCCCAGGCGCGCGCGACGGCGTGCCGCCCGCGAGCTTCGCTTCGGCGTCGAGCGCGGCCGAGCGCAGGTCGCGGCCCATGAACTTGGGCAGGATGTTCACGCATACGATGATCGCGCCGAGCGAGCCGAACACGTAGGTCACCGCGTACGCAATCGCCACGTCCGACTGCAGCGACTTCACCTCTTCGGCGGGCAGGCCGAGACGCGCGATCGCATCGCCCGCCGTGCCGATGATCGCCGACTGCGTGAGCGCGCCGCCCGCGAGGCCCGCCGCCAGCCCCTTGTTCAGATGGAAAATCTTCGCGCAGATGATGACGGTGATCAGCGCCGAGACGGCGAGGAACAGCGCCATTGCGATCTCGCGCAATGTCTTGCGATTCAACGAGTTGAAGAAGCCCGGTCCCGAGTCGTAACCGACCGCGTAGATGAAGACGGCAAACATCACCGCCTTCACGCCGTTGTCGATCGACACGCCCGCCTGGCTGATCACGACGGCCGCCAGCAGCGACCCGCCGACGCCGCCCAGCTGGAACTTGCCGAACTTGATCTGACCGATGAAGTACCCCACCGCCAGCGACAGGAACAACGCTATTTCGGGTGACTTGTGAAAGATGCTGTGTATCAATTCCATCGTGCCCTCTCAGTAAAAACGCGCGCGGGCGAGCCGCGGCGAAATGCAGCAGACGACGTGGCACTACCGTCTGCAACCCCTGCCCGCGCAAACCTGACGGCTCACATAGGCATTTCGATATTGCTGTTATTCGCTTCCGGTTGCCTTGCCCGTTCTCAATCCCACGACTCCCGCGCCGGCCACGCCGATCGCGCCCATCAGCGCGCGAACTGCGCGGCCAGCCCGACGACGACGGGACCCATCAACGGCAGCAGGATGTTCGACAACGCGTAAGTGATCGTGTAGCCGATCACGGGCGTCGAATTGCCCGTCACGCCGACTAGCGCGCTGATCGCTGGCGTGCTGCACTGCTGGCCGGCAATCGCGCCGAGCAGCATGGGCGCGTCGAGCTTCAGGAACATCCGGCCGATCCACAGCGACAGCAGGCCCGGCACCAGCACCATCAGAATTCCGGCAACGGGCAGCGCGAGGCCGTATTCGCGCACCAGCTTGATCGCATCCGGCCCGGCCGACAGCCCGACGGCGGCGATGAAGGTGGCCAGTCCGAAGTCCTTGAGGATTTGCGCGGCGGCGGGCGGCAGAGAGCCAATGACGGGATAGTGCGAACGGATCCAGCCGAACAGCAGCCCGGACAGCAGACACCCGCCGCCCGTGCCGAGCGCGAGCGTGACGCCGCCGAAAGTGCCCGACAGCCGCCCGATCGCCATGCCGATCAGCACGCCGAGGCCGAGATAGACGAAGTCGGTCTTCAAGGTGGCGGGCAGCAGGTAGCCGAGCCGCCGCGCGCCGCGCAGCACGTCGGCTTTTGCGCCGACCAGCGTCAGCACGTCGCCGCGGTTCAGCTCGGTGCCGGGCAGCGCGGGCACGCGCGACTCCAGCCGCGTGACGGCCGCGATGTAGATGCCGCGTCCCTGCTCCGGGTCGGCGCGCTCGCGCAGCTGGCGAATCGTCGCGCCATGCGCGTCCTTGCGCGTGAGCACCACGTCGACCATGTCGGCGAGCGCTGTCGAGAAGTGATGGCCCGACGCGACTTCATCGCCAAGCGACGGCGCAGCCGCAACCAGCGCCTCGCGCCGTCCGCCGACCAGCAGGAGATCGCCCGCCGCCAGCACGAGATCGGGCGCGACAGCCAGCGGCGCGCCGCCGCGCTCGATCTGCTCGATTGTCAGGTTGTGGCCGTAGCGTGCCTCGAAGGCGCCGATTGGGACGCCTGCTGCCGGACCGACGCTGAACGCGCGTCCCACCAGCGCGGGCGCGGCGAGCCGCTCCCCGTCGCCGAGCGCGTCGCCGCCGCCGAGTTGCCGCCACACGCGCTCGGCTTCGTCGCGCAGATTCACGCGCAACAGCAACGCGGCGAACTGGCTCGTGAAAAGCACGATCGTGATAAGTCCGAACAGATAGCTGACGCTGTAAGCGGTCACGATGTTCGCCTGCAGGCGCAACGTCTCGGCCTCGGCCAGGCCGAGCTTCGCGACGGCTTCCGACGCCGTGCCGATCACCGCCGATTCCGTCGCCGCCCCGGCCAGCAGGCCGGCCGCCGTACCCGGATCGAGATGCAGCAGCCAGACGGCGAGCATCACGAGCGTGAGCACCGAGACGATCTCGACCACCGACAACAGCCCGTAACGCCAGCCGCGCCCGATGTTGGCAAAGAATTGGGGCCCGCCCGTGAAACCGAGCGCGAAGATAAACAGCGCGAACGCGATGTTCTTGAGGTCGGGGCTGATGCGCGCGCCCGTCTGCCCGAGCAGCAGCGACACGATCAGCGTGCCGCACACGCCGCCCAGCTGGATTGGGCCGATCTTGAACGAGCCAATCAGATATCCGAGTGCAAGACTCGCGAACAGCGCAATCTCCGGCTGAGACTTAAGCAATTCGGCGACCATGTTCGGATTTCCCGGCAGAGCGGATCGTTGTATGAATATTTTTAAAAATCAGGGCCGCGATAATCCGCACGGCTATTAGTCGCGTTTAATGGAAGCGCGCGCGAATATTCACCCGGGATTAACCGGCTTTATTCGAAGCGGAATGAAAAGCGCCATGCCGACGGCTTGACGTCGGACCATCACGGCGCGTTCGGTGACTCGCTTTTGAGTCAGCTTGTGTTGCTGCGGTTGACAGACATCGTTCCCTCGCAAAATTGTCGAACTACCCGGAACACGGTGCGTACAGCCCGATTATTTTTATGTCCGTATTTGAAGCGTGCGGAAATCGTATACATAGATTCCGCTATATGACGAAACTGTCATCGTTTTTACAATCGCGAAAGAGCGTTGTCGTTTTTATAGATATTGTAATTGCCGGCGACTGTCAATATTATTTTTGAGCCGGGTCTGCAAGTTCCTGAGCCGTCGGATTGCCCGCAATACGACGGTATGACACCCGCAAAGGCCGACGCAGAAAGCCGAAAGCTGCCGCACGCCACAGCCGGGTCAACGACGCGCGGCAGCGCCGCGCTTTACGAGGGCGCCACCATGAATCAGATCTACGCCATGCGGGTCTTTGTCCGGGTCGCCGAAACACAGAGCTTCAGGCGCGCGGCCCAGCAACTGAAAGTATCGAATGCGCTCGTGACGCGCTCGATCGCCACACTCGAAGCGCACTTGCACGCGCGTCTCATCAACCGCACGACGCGCAACCTTTCACTGACCGAGGCCGGGACGCATTATCTGGAAGGCTGCCGCGGGCTGCTCGAGGAACTCGATCATCTGGAAGGCTCGGTGGCCGGCACCGAGCGCGAGCCAGGCGGCACGCTGCGCGTCGTCGCCACGGGCGCGCTGTCGGCGCAAGCGCTCACGCAGTTGCTCGACGGCTACCGCCGGCGTTTTCCGAAGGTGCGCATCCGGCTCACGCTCGCCGAGCGCCTGCCGCATCTGATCGAAGACGGCTATGACGTGGGTCTCTTCATCGCGGGCCCGGTGGCGGGAGGCGCGTCGGCGGATACCGACAGCGTCGAGCTGTCGTTCGCGACGCAACGTCTCGTGCCGTGCGCCGCGCCGTCCTATCTGGCCGCGCGCGAGGAGCCACGGCATCCCGATCATCTGGCGCTGCATTCGTGCATCGCGACGCCTTCCGAGCAACGCGGTCCGACCGTCTGGCATTTCATCGAAAGCGACGGCGACGCGCAGCCCGTGACGCTCGATCCGTCGTACGTCGTCAACAGCCCGCTGCTGGTGCGGCTCGCGGCGATTGCCGGAATGGGCGTCGCGGTGCTGCCCGAGCCGCTCGTCGCCGACGACTTCGCAACGGGCGCGCTGAAGCGCATCATGCAGGACTACACCGTTGACGAATCGCAGGCCAAGGTGTCGCTCGTCTATCCGCGCCGCCGTCATCTGCCCGCGAAAACGCGCGCGTTCGTCGATTACACGCTCGAGCATGCAGGTTGTCCGGCGTCAGCGCTGCCCGCCGACGCGCATGCGATCATCGCGCACGACCTGCATCCCGCCGCGCAGCACGCTTCGTGAGCCGCGCGCGGTTGCTCACGTATCGATGACGCGCTGCGGGCGTCCATCAGGAGACCAGTGACCATGCGCATGATTTTGTTCAGCAGCCGCCAGTACGATATCGACACGTTCAACGAGGCGAATGCCGGGTTCCGCTACGAGTTGCACTTCCAGGAGTCGCATCTCGAAGCGGACACGGCGATCCTCGCCGAGGGCTACGACGTCGTGTGTCCCTTCGTCAACGACGTGGTCGATGCCGCGACGCTCGAACGCCTGCATGCGGGCGGCACGCGGCTCATCGCGCTGCGCTCGGCGGGCTTCAATCATGTCGATCTCGCGGCGGCGCAGCGGCTCGGTATGGGCGTCGTGCGGGTGCCCGCCTATTCGCCGCACGCGGTCGCCGAGCACGCGGTGGGGATGATCCTGGCGCTGAACCGCAAGCTCGCGCGCGCCGTTGCCCGCACGCGTGAAGGCGACTTCTCGCTGAACGGGCTGCTCGGCTTCGACCTGCACGGCAAGACGGTCGGCGTGATCGGCACGGGCATCATTGGCCGGTGCTTCGCGCGCATCATGGCGGGCTTTGGCATGCAGGTGCTGGCACACGACCCCGGCCCGCCCGCCACCGAACTGTTGGCGCTCGGCGGGCGCTACGTGCCGCTCGACACGCTGCTCGCGGACTCGGACATCGTGAGCCTGCATTGCCCGCTGCTGCCGTCCACGTATCACCTGATCGATCGCCATGCGCTCGCGAAGATGAAGCGCGGCGCGATGCTGATCAACACGGGGCGAGGCGGGCTGGTCGAGAGCAACGCGCTGGTCGGCGCGCTCAAGAGCGGGCAGTTGGGGCATCTCGGGCTCGATGTGTACGAGGAGGAAGGCGGGATTTTTTTCGAGGATCACTCGAATCTGCCGTTGCAGGATGATGTGCTGGCGCGGCTGTTGATGTTTCCCAATGTGATTGTTACGGCGCACCAGGCTTTTTTTACCCGTGAGGCGATGACGGAAATCGCGCAGACGACGCTTGGGAATGTGGAGGCGTGGCGGGATGGGACGCCGCGGAATGTAGTAGAGGGGCCGCCGGCGGGCGGGTGAGGAAGGGGTTTTTGCTGCGCAAGCTGGGTGGGGCTTTGGTTTTGGTCTTGCTTTTTGCGATTTTGCTTTTTGCCTTTTTTGCTTTTTGCCTTTTTTGCTTTTTGCCTTTTTTGCTTTTTTGCTCTCGCTCTTGTGCTGGCATCCGCGATTTGACCTCGCGCTTCGCTGGTCGGGGTGTTTGCCTTTGCGCTGGCATCCGCGAATCGTTAGCTCGCTTCACGCGTCGCCCCTGTGCGGGGCGGCACCTACTTTTCTTTG
>NZ_JAGUUD010000193.1:0-9590 GCF_020177535.1 Paraburkholderia sp. XV
CCCGCACAGGGGCGACGCTTGAAGCTAGATAACGCATCGCGGATGCCAGCGCAAAACCCAAAACCGCGGATGCCAGCGAAAAGCCCAAAACCACCCCCAAGCGTCGCAGACAAAATCAAACCCCTCGTCTACCCGCGTTGCCGCCAACACACCCCCTGCTCTATCCTGTGCAAACCCGCGCCAGCGAACGCCGCAACGAAAGCCGCAACGAACTCCAACCAGGGGCCACGCCAAATGACCACCTACCGCGAATTCCACCGCCGCTCAATCGAAGCCCCGGACGACTTCTGGCGCGAAGAAGCCACCCGCATCCACTGGCAAACGCCATTCCACACCGTCCTCGACCGCTCGAACCCACCCTTCGCGCGCTGGTTCGTCGGCGGTAAAACGAACCTTTGCCATAACGCCGTGGACCGGCATCTCGCGCAGCGCGCACAGCAGAACGCACTCGTCTACGTATCGACGGAAACAGGCATCGAGCGCCGCTACACCTACGCCGAACTGCACGCCGAAGTGAACCGGATGGCAGCCGTGATGCGCTCGCTCGGCGTCAATCGCAGCGACCGCGTGCTCATCTATCTCCCGATGATCCCCGAAGCCGTGTTCGCGATGCTCGCATGCGCGCGCCTCGGCGCGATCCACTCGGTGGTGTTCGGCGGCTTCGCCGCGCCCAATCTCGCCGCGCGCATCGACGACGCCAAACCCGCGCTGATCGTCACAGCCGACGCCGGCGCGCGCGCAGGCAAAGTGATCGACTACACGCCCCTCGTCGATGAAGCGCTGTCGCGCGCGACACACAAGACGCCCAAGGTGCTGCTGATCGACCGGCAACTGGCGCCCGAGCGCCTGAACGCGCCGTATCTCGTCGCCTACGAGCCGCTGCGCGAGCAATTCTTCGACGCGCACGTGCAGTGCGAATGGCTCGAATCGACGGAGCCGTCTTACGTGCTCTACACGTCCGGCACCACAGGCAAGCCGAAAGGCGTGCAGCGCGATGTCGGTGGCTATGCGGTCGCGCTCGCGGCATCGATGGAATACATCTTCCAGGGCAAGGCGGGCGACACCATGTTCACCGCGTCCGACGTCGGCTGGGTAGTCGGCCACAGCTACATCGTCTACGCGCCGCTGATCGCGGGCCTCACCACCGTCATGTACGAAGGCACGCCCATTCGTCCCGACGGCGGCATCTGGTGGCGGCTCGTCGAGCAGCACAGGATCAATCTGATGTTCACGGCGCCGACCGCGATCCGCGTGCTGAAAAAGCAGGACCCGGCGCTTCTGAAACAGGCCGATCTGTCGAGCCTGCGCACCCTCTTCCTCGCCGGCGAGCCGCTCGACGAGCCAACGGCTGCGTGGATCGCCGATGCGCTCGGTAAGCCCGTCGTCGACAACTTCTGGCAGACGGAAACCGGCTGGCCCATTCTCGCGATCCAGCGCGGCGTCGAAGCGCTGCCGCAAAAGCTCGGCTCGCCGGGCGTGCCCTGCTACGGCTACGACCTGACGCTGCGCAACGAGCACACGGGCGAGCCGTGCGCGCCCGGCGAAAAAGGCGTGATCACGCTCGGCTATCCATTGCCGCCGGGCTGCATGTCCACCGTGTGGGGCGACGACGCGCGCTTCGTCAAGACGTATTGGGAAAGCGTGCCGAACCAGCAGCTCTATTCGACATTCGACTGGGGCATTCAGGACGAAGACGGCTACGTGACGATCCTCGGCCGCACCGACGACGTGATCAACGTCGCGGGCCATCGCCTCGGTACGCGTGAAATCGAAGAGGCGCTGTCGGCGCACAAGGCCGTCGCGGAAGTCGCCGTGGTCGGCGTGACCGATCAGGTGAAGGGACAGGCAGCCGTGGCGTTCGTCGTCGTGCGCGACGCCGGCGCGTACGAGTCCGATGAAGCGCGCGCAAAACTCTCCGCGGAACTGTGCGCGACCGTCGACCGCCATCTCGGCGCGATCGCGCGGCCCGCGCATGTCGTACTGGTGTCGATGCTGCCGAAGACACGCTCCGGCAAACTCTTGCGCCGCGCGATCGCGGCGCTCGCCGAAGGCCGCGACCCCGGCGATCTGCCGACTATCGAAGACCCGTCGGCATTGCAGCAGATTCGCGACGCCGTCGCAGCCGCGCTCGGCGCGAAGTAAGTCTTCTGAACAAAGGCGCGCGTCTCAACCGCGCGCCGACAAGAACCGCCTGAGAATTCCGCTCGAATATGTGCCCGCCAGTTCGGTCAAAAACGTGACGAACGATGCGGGCGCATGTGCGTCCGCCGTATCGGAAATGGTCCGCACGATCGCGCAAGGCACGCCGTACTCGTAACAGACCTGCGCGATCGCCGCGCCTTCCATCTCGACGGCGAGCGCATCGGGCAACGCGGCGCGCAGGAGATCGACGGACGTGGCGCTCGCCACGAACTGGTCGCCGCTGATGATCAGGCCGCGATGCACCGTCGGCGCCGCCTCCGTCAGAAACCGCTGTGACAGCGCCGCGCCCTCTTCTTCGACAAAACGCTCGCACGCGTTGGCCAACGCGGCCGTCAACGGCACGTCGGCGGCAAAGCGCGAGATGCCGAGCAGCGGCACTTCGAAACGCGGGAACAGCGGTGACGCGTCGAGATCGTGTTGCATCAAAGTTTCGGCCACGACGATATCGCCGATCCGCACCGTCGGCCCGACGCCGCCCGCCACGCCAGTGAACACCACGGCCTCGACATCGAACGCATGGATCAGCGCGCTCACGGTCGCCGCCGCCGCGACCTTGCCGACCCGGCCCAGCGTCACGACGCATGGCGCGCCGTGCACCGTGCCGATGTGATAGTCGCGCTTGCCGTGCGTGATCGTTTCGACTGCACCCTCGGCGCGCATCGCCGCGACGAGATCGCCCAGTTCCTCGGGCAGCGCCGCCATCACGCCGAGCGGACGGCGCGGAATCGTCGCTTCGGACGGCAGCGCGCTCATTCGACTGCCTGCAACTTCGCAACGGCCAGCGCAAGCCATTTCTCGCCGTGGCGCTTGAACTTGACCTGCGCCTTGGCGTCGGCGCCACCGCCTTCGAGCGCGGTGACCGTGCCTTCGCCGAACTTGGTGTGGAATACCTGCTGGCCGACGCGGAAGCCCGTGTCCGCGGCGCGCTGCTCGTTCGCGAACGCGGGCAAAGGCGCGCTCGCCACTGTCGACGCGCCGCCGCCATAACCCTGCTGACGGTCCGGCCGCGAAAACCAGTCGCGGCCCCAGCCCGCGTTATCGGCACGGCCGCCCCAACGCGCGCCCGCTTCGACCTTTGGCGTCAGCCATTTGAGCGTTTCCTGCGGCAATTCGTCGAAGAAGCGCGAGCGGATGTTGTAGCGCGTCTGGCCATGCAACATCCGACTCTGCGCAAACGACAGATACAGCCGCTCCTTCGCGCGCGTGATCGCGACATACATCAGGCGGCGCTCTTCTTCCAGGCCGTCGGCTTCCATCGCGCTGTTCTCGTGCGGGAACAACCCTTCCTCGAGGCCGGTGATGAACACCGCCGTGAATTCGAGGCCCTTGGCCGCGTGCACCGTCATCAGCTGCACGGCTTCCTGGCCGGCCTGCGCCTGGTTGTCGCCCGCTTCCAGCGATGCGTGCGACAGGAAGCCCGCAAGCGGCGTCATCGTGTCCGGATTCTGTGCCGGGTCGGCGGGATTCGCGGCGTCGAGCACGTCGACGCCGGAATCGTCCGTCGCGACGGCCAGTTCGGGCGCCGCCGTCGCGCCCGGGCGCAGCGGAATCGAGCGTGCGGGCGTATCGAGGCCGTAGCCTTCCTCACTGACGAAAGCCGTCGCCGCGTTCACCAGTTCCTGCAAGTTCTCGAGCCGGTCCTGCCCTTCGCGCTCGTTCTGATAGAACTCGGACAGGCCGCTTGCGCGCACCACGTACTCGACCGTTTCAGGCAGGCTCATCTGTGCCGTTTCGGCGCGCATCTTCGCGATCAGGTTCGCGAAGCCGCCGAGGCTCGTGCCCGCCTTGCCCGTCACGTACGGAATCGCCACCGCCATCGACGTGTTGTAGAGACGCGCCGCATCCGCCAGCTGTTCGATCGAGCGCGCGCCGATGCCGCGCGTCGGGAAATTGACCACGCGCGCGAAGGCCGTGTCGTCGTTCGGATTGTCGATCAGGCGCAGATACGCGAGCGCATGCTTCACCTCCTGACGCTCGAAAAAGCGCAAGCCGCCATACACGCGATACGGAATGCCGGCGTTCACCAGCGTATGTTCGATCGTCCGCGACTGCGCGTTGCTCCGGTACAGCACGGCGATCTCGCTGCGCGACGCGCCCGTGCTGATCAGCGCGCGAATCTCCTCGACAATCCAGCCGGCTTCCTGCGAATCCGTCGCAGCCTCGTAGACGCGCACGGGCTCGCCGTGGCCCGCGTCGGTGCGCAGGTTCTTGCCGAGCCGCCGCGAATTGTTCGCGATCAGATGATTCGCGGCATCGAGAATATGGCCGTGCGAGCGGTAGTTCTGCTCCAGCTTGATCAGGTTGCGAACCTTGAATTCCTGCTCGAAGTCACGCATATTGCCGACGTTCGCGCCGCGAAACGCATAGATGGACTGGTCGTCGTCGCCGACCGCGAAGATCGCGTTGTGCTCGCCCGCCAGCAGCTTGAGCCACGCGTATTGAAGCTTGTTCGTGTCCTGAAACTCGTCCACCAGAATATGACGGAAGCGCGCCTGGTAATGCGCGCGCAGCGGCGGGTTGTACGACAGCAGTTCGTAGCAGCGCAGCAGCAGCTCCGGAAAATCGACGACGCCTTCGCGCTGGCACTGCTGGTCGTACGCTTCATACAGTTCGACGAACTTGCGGTTGAAGTTGTCGGACGCGTCGACGTCCTTCGCGCGCAGCCCCTGCTCCTTCGCGTTGTTGATGAAGTACTGCAGGTTCTTCGCCGGATATTTCTCGTCGTCGATATTCAGGCCCTTCATCAGGCGCTTGATCGCGGAGAGCTGGTCCGCCGTATCGAGAATCTGGAAGGTCTGCGGCAGGCCGGCGTCGCGGTAATGCGCGCGCAGCATCCGGTTGCACAGGCCGTGGAACGTGCCGATCCACATGCCGCGTGTGTCGATGGGCAGCAGCGCCGACAGGCGCGACATCATTTCGCGCGCGGCCTTGTTCGTGAAGGTGACGCCGAGAATGGTCGGCGGCGATGCCAGGCCTTGCTGGATCAGCCATGCGATCCGTGTGATCAGCACGCGCGTCTTGCCGCTGCCTGCGCCAGCCAGAATGAGCGCCGGTTCGTTCGGCAGCGTGACGGCGGCGTGTTGTTCGGGGTTCAGGTTCGCGAGCAGTTCGGGCATGGATGACGAGAAGAAACAACGGTTGCGGCGGGTGGTCCGTCATTATAAGACCGTGAGACATTGCTGCCCGCCGCGCGATTTCCGCCCCCGATTCCAGCGCCGCTCGCGCCCGCGATGCGCGGGCGCGCAGGCAAGCGCGGCCCGCCGCTGCCGCATCCCTTTATAATTCAAGGTTTCAGGCATCTTTCCACGCATTTTCCGGCAGATTTTGACGATGACGACAAGCGACAGCACGCTGGCCAAGAGTTTCGAGCCGCAGACGATCGAGGCCCAATGGGGCCCCGAATGGGAAAAACGCGGCTACGCCGCTCCGACCATGGAGCCGGGCCGCAAGAATTTCTCGATCCAGTTGCCGCCGCCCAACGTCACGGGCACGCTGCACATGGGTCACGCGTTCAACCAGACGATCATGGACGGCCTGACGCGCTACCACCGCATGTTGGGCGAAAACACGCTGTGGGTGCCGGGCACGGACCACGCGGGTATCGCGACGCAGATCGTCGTCGAGCGTCAACTCGACGCGCAGGGCGTGTCGCGCCACGACCTCGGCCGCGAAAAATTCACCGAACGCGTGTGGGAATGGAAGCAGCAGTCCGGCTCGATCATCACCAGCCAGGTGCGGCGCCTGGGCGCATCGATCGACTGGTCGCGCGAATACTTCACGATGGACGACAAGATGTCGGCTGCCGTGCGCGAAGTGTTCGTGCGCCTTTACGAACAGGGCCTGATCTACCGCGGCAAGCGCCTCGTGAACTGGGACCCGGTGCTGCTCACGGCCGTGTCCGATCTCGAAGTGGTCAGCGAGGAGGAGAACGGCCACCTGTGGCACATCCAGTACCCGCTCGCGGACGGCTCGGGCCATCTGACAGTCGCCACGACGCGCCCTGAAACCATGCTCGGCGACGTCGCCGTGATGGTTCACCCGGAAGACGAGCGCTACGCGCATCTGATCGGCAAGACCGTCAAGCTGCCGCTCACGGATCGCGAAATCCCCATCATCGCCGACGACTACGTGGATCGCGAATTCGGCACGGGTGTCGTGAAGGTCACGCCCGCGCACGATTTCAACGACTATCAGGTCGGCCAGCGCCACAAGCTGCCGCAGATCGAAATCCTCACGCTCGACGCGAAGATCAACGACAACGCGCCGGAAAAATATCGCGGCCTGGACCGCTTCGAAGCGCGCAAGCAGGTCGTCGCGGATCTCGAAGCGCTCGGGCTGCTCGAATCCGTCAAGCCGCACAAGCTCATGGTGCCGCGCGGCGACCGTACGAACGTGGTCATCGAGCCGATGCTCACGGACCAATGGTTCGTCGCCATGACCAAGCCCGCGCCGGAAGGCACCTTCAATCCGGGCAAGTCGATCACGGAAACATCGCTCGACGTGGTGCGCAACGGCCAGATCAAATTCGTGCCGGAAAACTGGACGACCACTTACTACCAGTGGCTCGAAAACATCCAGGACTGGTGCATTTCGCGTCAATTGTGGTGGGGCCATCAGATTCCCGCGTGGTATGGCGAGAACGGCGAAATCTTCGTCGCGAAGACGGAAGACGAAGCCCGCGCCAAGGCTGACGCTGCAGGCTACAAGGGCTCGCTCAAGCGCGACGAAGACGTGCTCGACACGTGGTTCTCGTCGGCGCTCGTGCCGTTCTCGTCGCTCGGCTGGCCGAACGAGACGCCCGAACTGAAGGCGTTTCTGCCTTCGTCGGTGCTGGTGACGGGTTTCGACATCATCTTCTTCTGGGTCGCGCGCATGGTCATGATGACCACGCACTTCACCGGCAAGGTGCCGTTCGACACCGTCTACGTGCACGGTCTGGTGCGCGACGCCGAAGGCCAGAAGATGTCGAAGAGCAAGGGCAATACGCTCGACCCGATCGATATCGTCGACGGCATCGGCCTCGATGCGCTGGTCGCGAAGCGGACCACGGGGCTGATGAATCCGAAGCAGGCCGCGACCATCGAAAAGAAAACGCGCAAGGAATTCCCCGAAGGCATTCCCGCGTTCGGCACGGATGCGCTGCGCTTCACGATGGCGTCGATGGCGACGCTCGGCCGCAACGTCAACTTCGACCTCGCGCGCTGCGAAGGCTATCGCAACTTCTGCAACAAGCTGTGGAACGCGACGCGCTTCGTGCTGATGAACTGCGAAGGCCACGACTGCGGCTTCTCGAAGCCGGGCGCGTGCCAGCCGGGCGATTGCGGACCGGGCGGCTACACGGACTTCTCGCAGGCGGACCGCTGGATCGTGTCGCTGCTTCAGCGCGTCGAAGCCGAAGTCGAAAAGGGCTTTGCCGACTATCGTTTCGACAATGTGGCAAACGCCCTATACAAGTTCGTGTGGGACGAATACTGTGACTGGTATCTCGAACTGGCAAAGGTGCAGATCCAGACGGGCACGCCCGAGCAGCAGCGCGCCACGCGCCGCACGCTGTTGCGGGTGCTCGAAACGGTGCTGCGTCTCGCGCACCCGGTGATTCCTTTCATTACGGAAGCGTTGTGGCAAAAGGTGGCGCCGCTCGCGGCGAAGTACCCGGAAGGTTGTGCGGAAGGCGAAGCGTCGATCATGACGCAGCCCTATCCGATCGCCGAGCCGGGCAAGATCGACGAATCGGCCGAGCAATGGGCCGCCGATCTGAAAGCCGTGGTCGACGCGTGCCGGAACCTGCGCGGCGAGATGAACCTGTCGCCGGCGACCAGGGTGCCGCTGCTGGCGACGGGCAATGCGGAGCGTCTGGCGTCGTTCGCGGCTTATGCCCAGGCGTTGGCGCGTTTGTCCGAAGTGCAGATCATCGCCGACGAGGCAACGCTGGATGCGCAGGCACATGGCGCGCCGATTGCTATCGTAGGAACAGACAAGCTGGTGCTGAAGGTGGAGATCGACGTCGCCGCCGAGCGCGAGCGCCTGTCAAAAGAGATTGCGAGACTGAACGCAGAGGTTTCGAAATGTAACGCCAAGCTGCAGAACGAGAGTTTTGTTGCAAAAGCGCCGCCGGCGGTCGTTGAGCAGGAGCAGAAAAGGCTGGCAGAATACCAGACCACGATTGGCAAGCTGACGGCACAACTGTCGCGCTTGCCTGCCTGATTGACGCTGCATGCGCACCGGGCCACCTGGCGCCGGCGCGCATCCCAAACCAGAGGACGCAGGGTACACACATGCTAAAAGTTACAAAGGCGGTCTTTCCGGTCGCGGGTCTCGGCACCCGCTTCCTCCCTGCCACCAAGGCCAGCCCGAAGGAAATGCTGCCTATCGTCGACAAGCCGCTGATCCAGTATGCCGTTGAGGAAGCGATGGCGGCCGGCATCACCGAGATGATCTTCGTGACGGGCCGCAGCAAGCGTGCGATCGAGGACCATTTCGACAAGTCGTATGAAATCGAGGCGGAGCTGGAAGCGCGCGGCAAGGCGAAGCTGCTGGAGCTGGTGCGCAGCATCAAGCCGAGCCATGTGGACTGTTTTTATGTGCGTCAGCCTGAGGCACTGGGTCTGGGCCACGCGGTGCTGTGCGCGGAGAAGCTGGTTGGCGACAATCCGTTCGCGGTGATTCTTGCGGATGACTTGCTGTACGGCAAGCCGCCTGTGATGCAGCAGATGATCGAGGTGTTCGATCACTATCACAGCTCGGTGATCGGTGTTGAAGAGATTCCGGCGTCGGAGACGCGGTCGTATGGGATTGTTGATGGCAAGGAGTGGGAGGACGCCATCATCAAGATGTCAGGCATCGTGGAGAAGCCGGCGCCTGAGGTTGCGCCTTCTAACCTGGGCGTGGTTGGGCGGTATGTTTTGAAGCCGCGTATCTTTGATCATATTCGTGCGTTGAAGCCGGGTGCGGGTGGTGAGCTGCAGCTCACGGATGCGATTCAGTCTTTGCTCGCTGATGAGCAGGTGCTCGCTTATAAGTACCACGGGACGCGGTTTGATTGCGGTAGCAAGCTTGGGTATCTGAAGGCGACTGTTGAGTTTGCGCTGCGGCATCCGGAAGTGGCTGCTGATTTTGAAGAGTATTTGCGGACTCGGTCGCCAGTGCTGGAAGGGTGATTTTTGTTGTCTGCGACGCTGGGGTGGTTTGCGTCGCGGCATCATGCAATTCGCGCTCGGCGTTTGACTTTTCGCTGGCGTCCGCGATTCGTTAGCGTGATTTTTGTTGTCTGCGACGCAGGAGTGGTTTGCGTCGCGGCATCATGCGATTCGCGCTCGGCGTTTGACTTTTCACCGGCATCCGCGATTCGTTAGCGTGCTTCACGCGTCGCCCCTGTGCGGGGCGGCACC
>NZ_JAGUUD010000194.1:0-9374 GCF_020177535.1 Paraburkholderia sp. XV
CCCCGCACAGGGGCGACGCCTGAAGCACGCTAACAATTCGCGGATGCCAGCGAAAGCAAAAGCAAAACGCGGATGCCAGCGCAAAGACGAGCAAAAAACCAAACCGCACGCGCCGCAGAGGCGCCCCCCAAACCCTCGCCCGAAGGCAAAGCAAAAAACTCACCCCCCCACAATCCGCAAACTCTTGCGATGAAACCGCAACGTCATCAACACCGCGACACTCGCAAGCCCAGCCGCGAGTCCCCACCATAACCCCCGGGCTCCGAGCCCAAAATGAAACGCGAGCGTATAGCCAGTCGGAAACCCAATCCCCCAATACCCGAACGCAGCCGCAATCATCGGAACCCGCGTGTCCTTCAGCCCGCGCAAGCACCCAGACCCCACCGTCTGCATCCCGTCGACAATCTGAAAAATCGCGGCCACACCCAATAGCGAACTGGCCAGCGCCACAGTCGGCGCATTAGCCGGATCGTCCAGATGCAAATACAGCCCGACAATGAACCGCGGCGCCGCGATCAAGAATAGCCCCGACAGGCACATAAACCCGACCCCCAGCCCCAGCGCGACAAACCCCGCATGCCGCGCGGCCAGCGGCTGCCCCGCACCAGACCAGAACCCGACGCGCACGTTCGCCGCCTGACCAATCGCGAGCGGCACCATAAACGCCACCGAGGCCACATTCAGCGCGATCTGATGCGCCGCCAGCTGCGACTCGCCCAGCAGTCCAACCATCAGCCCCGTAGCAAGAAACAACATCGATTCGACACCGTATGTGATCGCCACCGGCCAGCCGATCCCGAACAACTCGCCCATCAACGGCACGTTCGGCCGCGTGGCCGTGACGAAATGCCGGAAGCGCGGCCGCAGATGCAGCAGGCCCATCAGCGTGAGCGCCGTGAGCCATACCGTGATCGTCGTCGCCACCCCCGACCCCAGGAAGCCGATTCGCGGCAAGCCGTACGCGCCATGGATCAACCCATAGTTCAGGAAGCCATTGACGAACACGCCGCCAATCGACACCCACAACAGCCGTCGCGCGGCGCCGATCGCCGGCAGGAACGAGCGCATCAGGCCGATCCCGATCAGGCTGGCAGGCGCGCCCCAGCGCAATACCGCGCAGTATTCGCCGACGTTGTGCGCAAGCAGCGCTGGCTCGCCGAACGCCGTCATGATGGGCCCCGCGAACGACAGCAGCACGAACGCCGGCACGGCCAGCAACCACGACAGCAAAAAACCCGTCCAGTAGATATGCGGCACGCGATCCTCGGCCTGCGCCCCGCGTGCATGCGACACGCTCACACTGACCGACGTCAACACGCCTTGCAGCAGCGTCACCACGACAAAGAACAGGTTCGCGCCGAGGCCGCCCGCCGCGAGCGCGTCAGGGCCGAGCGAGCCGAGCAGCACGGTGTCGGTGACGCTCATCGCCATCTGCGACAGCTGGGCAATGGCAAGCGGAGCGGCAAGACGCGCCGTGTCGGCGGCGTGACGAGAAAGAGTGGGCGGCCCGCTGAGCGCGCGGGACATTCCGGTTGGATTCATGTTCGAAGCGCTATGCGCGAAAGGGCGACACGCTCGGCAAGTGCGCCGCGCGCCATTTGTTTTTCTGTCCAGACGGACAGCTTATTGCGGGAACGCGGCGCTGTCGATCAACAGGCACATTTTTGGTGCGGGTTTGCGGCAGCGGGAAGGCGCTGATTGATGCAGGCCGCATATCGCGCGGCCTTGTTGCGACGTCCGGGCAGGTCTGGCGAACGTCAGCCCTCGTGCACGGCGATCCGCGTGTCGCCTAACAGCACGACCTGTCCCGCGCGGATTTTGCACGTTTTGCGCGTTTCGACCCGGCCGTCGACCGTCACGGCACCCGACGCAACGATCACTTTCGCCGATCCGCCGCTGTCCGCGAGGCCCGTAATCTTCAGCAGATTGTGGAGTTCGACGTAGTCGCCGGTCAGGGTGAAATCGAGGTTGGGCATGGCAGTTGCGATCGACTGAGGGTCGGCAGGGTCGTTGAAAAGCGATTCGCATCATAAGCCATCGCGCGCCGCCCGACGCTCGCGCGCGAATGAATGGCGACACGCCGGAGCATTTGCAAGCAGATGTTATGCAGTTGTCAGGAAATGAAACGTTGAGTAACAGACGTCTTTCGTGGCGAACTTCACTCGCAAAGCCTCGGTCTGTGGAATAGCCTGCTGGATTTTTCCGGCAGGCTGAAAAGCGGGCACGGCATCGGCCGATTCGCGCCGACCGCACCGCCCGCGTGCCGATATCGACAAACTTCAGAGAGGATTGCCATGAACCAGCTCCGTACGCTCCTGATCGGTACCGCCCTGACTGCGATGGCGTCGACTGCCGCATTCGCCCAGACGGCTACCCAGCCTTCCGCGGACGTGTCCGCCCAGGCTCAGGTCCAGCAGGCGCCCGCCGCCGCACCCGCCGCGCAAGGCGTCCAGATGCCGGCACCCGCGCCGCAGAATCTGACGGCGCCCGGCTCGACCGACCCGCTCGTCCAGAAACGCAACGCAGACGCTCAGGCAAACGCCGAGTACAGCGCACAGAAAAAGCTGTCGAAGCAGCAATTGAGGGCGCAGCAAAAGGCCGCGAAGGACGCCTACAAGGACCAGGTCGGCAACGCGAAGCTCAACAAGAAGGCCGACAAGGCGGCTGCGTCGAACGAACTGAAGGCCGAGATGCAAGGCCAGCCGACAGGCGCGGCGGCATCGGGCGAAGCGCATAACTGATCAGTGGCGTCCGGCGCCTGTGATGCGACAGGCGCCGCGATCGCCTGCGAGCTTTTGAAGTCAGAAAGAGGGAGGACAGAATGAAAACTACCGGGAAAACGATGAGTGCGCTGTGCGCGGCGCTGATCGCGGGCAGCATGACGACCCTCGCGGTCGCCCAGACGACCCACGATCCCGCCACCGAGCCCATGACGCACGCCGACAACAAGGCCGCCAAGGAACAGGCGAAGGCCAACAAGAAGGCGGACGTCGCGCAGGCGAAGGCCGACAAAAAGAAGGCCGACGCGCAGGCCGACGCCGATAAGGCGAACGCCGACGCGAAGGTGAAAGACGCAAAATCGCAGTAAGCGGTTCTTTCCGATATATGTTCGGCGGCGGGTCCACGCCGCCTCGCGAAGCCCGGCGATCGCCGGGCTTTTTCGTTGCTGTGGGCGCATGAAAAATGGGGCGCTTGTCGTCGCGGGTTGTATGGATATACAGTATGCGTCGCCCTCACTATCCGACCCGCCAATCGTGCTTTCCGTCGCCGATTCCCCGTCCGCATCGTCCGCTGCCCCGACTGATGCGCCCGCAGCGGCGCCCGCCGCCGCCACCGCCGACTGGCTCGCGAAGCTCAACGACGCCCAGCGCGAAGCGGCCGAATACGGCACCGACGACATCGCGCATCCGTCCGGCGCACTGCTGGTCATCGCGGGTGCGGGCTCCGGCAAGACCAGCACGCTCGCGCACCGCGTCGCGAATCTGGTCGTCAAGGGCGCCGATCCGCGCCGCATCCTGCTGCTGACATTCTCGCGCCGCGCCGCGCTGGAAATGACCCGGCGCGTTACGCGCATCGCGGGCGCGGCGCTCGGCACGCGCGCGGCGCTTGCGCAGGGGCTGACATGGTCGGGCACGTTTCACAGCGTCGGCGCCCGCCTGTTGCGCGAGTACGCGGATCTGATCGGCCTCGCGCCGACCTTCACGATCAACGACCGCGAGGATTCCGCCGACCTGATGAATCTCGTGCGGCACGAACTCGGCTTGTCCGCAAAGGAAAAGCGCTTTCCGTCGAAATCGGCGTGTTTCGCGATCTACTCGCGCGTCGTGAACACGGGCGCGCCGCTGGCCGACGTGCTCGGCAGCGCGTTCCCGTGGTGCCGCGAATGGGAAGCCGATCTGCGCATGCTGTTCGCGGCCTATGTCGAGGCGAAGCAGAAGCAAAGCGTGCTCGACTATGACGATCTGCTGCTCTACTGGTCGCACATGGCCGCCGAGCCCGCCATTGCCGCCGATCTTTCCAGCCGTTTCGATCACGTGCTCGTCGACGAGTACCAGGACACCAACCGCCTGCAGGCGTCGATCCTGCTCGCGCTGAAGCCCGACGGGCGCGGGCTGACGGTGGTCGGCGACGACGCGCAGTCGATCTACTCGTTTCGCGGCGCAACCGTGCGCAACATTCTCGACTTCCCCGCGCATTTCGACCCGCCCGCGAAACAGGTCACGCTGGAGCGCAACTACCGCTCGACGCAACCGATACTCGAAGCATCGAACGCGGTGATCGGCCTTGCCTCCGAGCGCTATACGAAGAACCTGTGGACCGACAAGGCATCAGCGCAACGCCCGCATCTCGTCACGGTCGCCGACGACGCGGACCAGGCGCGCTACATCGTCGAGCAGGTGCTCGCCGCGCGCGAAGCAGGCATGAAGCTGAAGGCGCAGGCGGTGCTGTTTCGCGCCGCGCATCACAGCGCCGCGCTCGAAATCGAGCTGACGCGGCGCAACATTCCGTTCGTGAAGTTCGGCGGCCTGAAGTTTCTCGACTCGGTCCATGTGAAGGACGTGCTGGCCGTGCTGCGCTGGGCGGAGAATCCGCGCGACCGCGTCGCGGGTTTTCGCGTCGTGCAGTTGCTGCCGGGCGTCGGTCCGGCGACAGCCGCACGCGTGCTCGATGACATTGCCGCCCGCGCCGACGCGTTGCGCTCGGGCGGCGCGCCCGATGCCGCGAATGCCGTTGCGGGCTGCACGGCGAACGCGCTCGCCGCCTTTGCGCCGCCGGCGCGCGCGCTCGAAGACTGGCATCCGTTCGTGGCGATGATGGCGTCGGCGTGCGGACGGCAGACGCCCTGGCCCGCCGAGTTCGACATGGTGCGGCGCTGGTACGAGCCGCATCTCGAGCGCAACCACGAGGACGCGTCCATTCGCCAGGCCGATCTCGTGCAGATGGAGAGCATCGCGGGCACGTACGCTTCTCGCGAACGCTTCCTGACGGAACTGACGCTCGATCCGCCCGACGCCACCAGCGACGAGTCCGGCGTCCCGTTGATCGACGAAGACTATCTGATCCTGTCCACGATCCATTCGGCGAAAGGGCAGGAGTGGCGCAATGTGTTCGTGCTGAACGGCGTCGACGGCTGCATTCCTTCCGATCTCGGCACGGGCAGTGAGGAGGAAATCGACGAGGAGCGGCGCCTGCTATACGTGGCGATGACGCGCGCGAAAGAGGACCTGCATATCGTGATGCCGCAGCGCTTCTACGTGCACAACCAGACGCATCTGGCCGACCGGCACGTGTGGGCGTCGCGCACACGCTTCATTCCGGCGCACCTGTTGCCGCTGTTCGATTCGCATGCATGGCCGCCCGCGCCCATCGTGTCGGCACCGACGCGAGCGGGGCTGGCCGCTGCCGCGCAAGCCAAAATAGAAATCGCGGCGAAGCTCAGAAAAATGTGGGACTGAGCTTGCCGCGATGCGACGGCGCCGGGTTCGACGCCGTGTGTCGTGAGATAACGCCTAGCGCGATTGCCGCTGTTGCTGCTGCGGGCGCGGTGGCGGCATGAAGAAGTTGCGCAGCCAGGCGGCGAGCCGCGTGAACACGTCGTACGGTTCTTCGACGAAAATCTCCGGCTTCAGGAGCCGCAGATATTCCATGATCTGTTGCGCTTCCTGCTTCTGGAATGAACCGTGGGAAATGCCCAGGCGCAACAGGCCGCGCAGTTCGCCGAGCTTTTCGCGCGCGGCGCTGCCCACGCTGGTTTCGCACGCGACCTTCGCCTCGTACACCCGCTGGCGCAGCGATTCGGCCAGACGCCACGCGGGCGTCTGCATCACTTCTTCGAGCGTCTGGATGTCCTGCGCCGCCGATTTGATCTGCGCGGCAAGCGGGTCCACCAGCGAAGGCGCGCCTTCTGCTTCCTTGACGATCGCCGCCGCCCATTCGCGGCTCTGCTTCGCGAGTTCCTCGGGCGTCCATTCCGTGCGCGCGGCGAAGCCGAAGCCGAACTCGTTCGCCTGCTTCATCAGGATCGCGACGACGTCCGGAAACTCCTTGTCCAGCGTGCGCTTCGCCCATGCGTACTGGCCGCCCTGCAGCATCCGCTGCACGGCGTGCTCCGTCAGCGGCACCATGTTGTCGAGGAGCTTTGCGCGCAGAAAATCCTCGAACGACGGCGTCGCGAACTGCGGGTCCAGTTTCACTGAGACCCGCACGAACGCCTCGAAATCCTTTCGTAAGGATGCGAGCGTTTCGTCCTTGATGTTAAGGGTAATCTGACCCATGTTTTTCCCGTTTCGTCGACCGCGCGATACCGTCGAGGCGTTTGCCTCGTGCCGTGCGCCCCCGTGCGCTGGCGGCACCGATATCGGGCGCGGTTCTGTCCGGCTTGCCGGCATGCCGTCGATAGACGCTGCCGGGTTCACGGACCACGAGTGTTTATCGGCGGATCGAAAGGGAACTTGAGGGCGGCGCCGTCCGGTCGAACGGCGCGCAAGGCGTGTGCGCGGCCTTACTTCAGCACGACGCCTTGCCAGAGAAAGAACACGGCGAGACCGACCGCGATGGTGAGCAGCGGCCTGCGCGTGAGGGCGCTGACGGCCACGGCGGCCAGCGCGCCGACCAGCTGCGGGTTGCGCCACGTCAGTTCGGCGTCCGTGCCGTGCGGCGAGACCGTCATCGGCACGATGATCGCCGTCAGCACGGTGACGGGCACGAAGCCGAGCGCGGTCCGCACGAGCGGCGGAAACACGATGCGGTCGCCGAGCACGAACACGGCGGCGCGGATCAGCCACGTGATGACGGCCATGCCGAGAATCAGAAGCACGTAGTTCATCGCGATGCCTCCGCCGCGCGGGTGCGCTGGAACGCCGGCAAGGACAGCAGCACGCCGACCGTCACGCCGACGCACACGGCGCCCAGCAGGCCGAGCTTGTACGGCCAGTCTTGCCAGAAGAACGCCAGCGCGCCGGCCGTGGCCGCCGCGGCGAGATAGCGCACGGCGACGAGCTGCGGCACGACGATCGCGATGAACGTCGCGGCCATCGCGAAGTCGAGCCCGAGCGATTGCAGGCCGGGGAAGGCCGCGCCGAACAACAGGCCGATCAGCGTCCAGACCTGCCAGTTGAGATACATCGACAGGCCCGAGCCGAGGAAGTAGTACGGCCCGACCGAGCCCGGCGGATGCAGCCGGTAGTGCGCCCACGCGACGGCGAACACTTCGTCGGTGAGCAGGCCGCCGAGCGCCCAGCGCCAGCGCGACGGCAGATGCGACACGTACGGCGCGAGCGTCGCGCTGTAGAGCACGTGGCGCACATTGACGACGAATGTCGTCGCCCAGATGACGGCATAGCTCGCGTGGCCTGCTATCAGGCCGAGGGCGATGAATTGGGCCGATCCGGCGAACACGACCAGCGACATCAGCTGGCCGTGCCACAGGTGCAGCGGACCGGAAGCGACGAGCGTGCCGTAGATCACACCGAACGGCGAAGCGCCGATGATCATCGGCAGTGTGTCGCGTGCGCCGGCCGTGAGTTCCTTGAGACGGTGAGCGGGTTTTGCAGGGTGAGTCAATCTTTTCTCCTCGATGGGGCCGAGGATAGCCGGGCCAAGGGAGCGGCGGCTTGTACGTTCTTGCGCCTGGTGCGGCTTCAATGCCTCGATGCGTCGGGCTTCATACGGCGCGATCTTCCGCGCGTGGCCCGTTCAGGCCGATTGCCAGCGCCCCGGCGGCACGCCGAACATGCGCCGGAAGTGCCGCGTGAAGTGACTTTGATCGGTGAAGCCGCCCGCCGCCGCCACATCGGCCACCGATGCGCCCGCGCGCAATGGCGCGAGCGAGCGCTGCAGACGCACCTGGTTGCGCCACGCGTGCGGTGGCAGTCCCGTCGCGCGGGTGAAGAGCCGCGCCGCGTGAAACTGCGACAGGCCGACGGCATCGGCGAGATCGGCGAGCTTGAGCGGCGTGGCCAGATCGCCGGCCAGTTGCTCTTTCATCGTGATGACGCGCGCGTCGTCGGTGGCGAGTTGCGGCGTGTCGGGACGCGTGCGGCCGTAGCGCACGAGCAGCGTCGACAGTGCGTCGAGCATCGCCGTTTCCGCAACGAGCGGATCGCCGTTCGCCTCCAGCAACTGATGGGCGCGCGACAGCCGCACGGCTAGGTCGGCATCGCGGATCACGTCGGCATCGAACCACGGCAGCGGCTGCGCGCGGCCCGCGATGTCCTCGGCGAGCGTGTGAATGAAATCGACGGGGGCGTACATCACGCGGTAGCGCCAGCCTTCGTCCATGGCGCGCGAACCGGTATGCACTTCGCCGGGATTGATGATGGGCACGCTGCCCGCCTCGGCGACATGGCGCGAGCCCTGATACCGATACGTTTCCGCGCCAGCCTCGATCACGGGAATCGTGTACGCGTCGTGCCAGTGCGGCGTGAACTCGTGATCGTGATATTCGGCCGTGAGCAGATCCGCGCCAGGCAGAAGCGGCGTGCGCCAGTAACGGGCGTTATCGCGGAAGCGGGTCGAAGTCATGAGCGAAGTCCGGGTGGACCTTTCAGTTTAGCGCGCCCTGTGCGGCTTGTTGTGCCTGGGATTGCCCTGCGGCGCGTTCAGCGAACCGGGATCGTCGTGCCGGCGGGCATCGGCACGGCCGTGACGCTGTTCTTCGCGCTGCCCGTCGCGACCCGGTCGCTGTAGGTCAGGTACACGAGTGTGTTGCGCTTCGAGTCGACGACCCGCACCACGTGCAGTGTCTTGAAGATCAGCGACATCCGTTCCGTGAATACGTCGGCTTGCTGGCGCAGCGGCTCGGGAATCTTGATGGCGGCGACCTGGCGGCACGCGATCGACGCCTCGGTCGGATCTTCGGCGATCCCGAGCGTGCCCTTGATGCCGCCCGTGCGCGCCCGCGACACATAACAGGTGACGCCCTGCACGGCGGGATCGTCGTACGCCTCGACGACCACGCGATCCGAGCCGGTGATATGAAAGTTCGTATTGACGCTGGCGACTTCTTCGGCCTGCGCGAACGGCGCGCAGGTGAACGCTGCCGAAGCGGCGAGGAAGACGGCGGCGCGCGCGCTGTGCGCACAGGGCAGGGCGAGTTTCATCAGGTGACCGGAAGAATGGGCGTTTGCAGGACAGCCAGGATGGCTGCCGGTGAGACCGCCATCGTAACCTGGTTGCGGGCGCCGGCTGCCGACGTGCAATACGCCTGCGGCGCATCTATTTGTCGATCAAGCTGCATGCCGATAAGCGGCGGCAGAAAAAGAAAAGGCCCGCACGAATGCGGGCCTTCGAATTTTGGCTCCCCGACCTGGGCTCGAACCAGGGACCTACGGATTAACAGTCCGGCGCTCTACCGACTGAGCTATCGGGGAACA
>NZ_JAGUUD010000195.1:0-9345 GCF_020177535.1 Paraburkholderia sp. XV
GTGAAGCGAGATAACGTATCGCGGATGCCAGCGCAAAGCCAAACCGCGGATGCCAGCGCAAACGGGCAACAACCACCACCACAACTAGCCCCGCAAATGCGCACTAATTCCGCCAGTTAGCCTCATAAAACCGAACATACCCACTACGCAGCACAACACACTGGGCCCGCGTCTCGGACAACAACCGCCGCGTAGCGGCCTCAATCCTCTCGCGATGCGTCGAAAACGCACCCATCATGTCTTCGAGCCGCGGCGACGCCGCGCCAAAGTGATCCTCGAGAGCCTCAGCGGTGATCGTGCATTCCACCCTTTGCCCATCGACCATAGCCGGAAACGCCAGAGTCAGCTCGCGCCCCGAGTACTCAGGGACTTCTTTCGGGAAAATGATCTGCATGGGAACACCTTGGTCGAACAACACACCGCCGAGGACCGCGCGTGCCCCTGTTCAAGCCTCCGTTATGGATCGCAGCGCGGGCTGTCAACCGCGAATACACGCCTTTATCGCGTGCGCCCGCAGTTGATTCCAACACTGTAGACGACTTCCGGCGCGCCGCAAGTTTTGTTTCGCCACACGCCAGTATGGTGCCGCCATGCACCGCAAACGGCACCAATCGCATGCGCAGGGGCGCCACGCCCCAGGACAATTGCCCGCGTGAAAACCCTCGATAATGCCGCAGCGCAGCGTAACAGCGTGCGTGCCTAGAACTGGGTCGGCAAATGCGGATGATGTTCGGGCCCGACATCGCCGGCAGGATGCTCGGACGGTGTCTTGCCGGGAAGATCGCGGGGCCACAGCGTCAGCATCGTCACGCACCCCGCAATGCCGATCGCAATCGCGATCACACCCACCCAGATCTCGTGATTCAGGTAGTACAGCGAACCGTGAATCGACAGTCCAATGCCGCCCAGTGCGATGAAGATCGCAACCGTGGCGAGAACCACTCTCAACTCCAGGCGCACCATGACGTTCTCCTCGAAATGGCGCTGTCCGGGACATAGCTAACCTGGTCCCAGCGGCGGCGTGCGGCGCGAACGCATGCCTGTCTACGATCATTGCACTTCTGTGCCAGAAGGCAAGCGGAACACGCGCCGCGCGTCCTCCTGTAATATGGACCGGCATGAGTCGGCATAGACCGGCGGCCTCCCCGGCTGGCGCAGCCTCACTGCGCAGCTTTCATCAGGCATGCGGTGCTGCAGTGCAAAAGCGACGCACTCGCTTTCCCTGCGCGGCAGCACGCAGAATGCACAACATCGGAGACATGCAGTGACCCAACGTTCCGTCACGCCGTCCGTCACGGGCCGCGCCGATGTGCTCGCACAGGCGCATGCGCGCTCGCGCGAATTCGGCCTGCGCGCGTCTGAGGCGCCCGACTTCCATCCACTGCGGCCGCTCGCGCTGCGCGATCTCGTCGACTGCAACCGCTCGCTGTATGCGCACGCCTTGCCTGTGATGGAAACACTGCATGCGCAAATCGTCGATACCGACAGCATGGTGCTCCTCACCGACAGCAACGGCGTGATCCTGCACAGTCTCGGCGACAGCGATTTCGTCGAGAAAGCGGAGCGCGTCGCGCTGCGTCCGGGCGTGTCGTGGGCCGAGGCCCATCGCGGCACGAATGCCGTCGGCACCGCGCTCGCCGAAGGCCAGCCAACCGTCGTGCACGGCGGCGAACATTTTCTGCAGGCCAATCACATCCTGACCTGCTCGTGCGCGCCGATCGCCGATCCATACGGCCGCACCATCGGCGCGCTCGACGTGAGCGGCGACCCGCGCGGCTTCAACAAGCACACGCTGGCGCTGGTGCGCATGTCGGCGCAGATCATCGAAAACCAGCTGTTCGCAAACCAGTTCGGCGATGCCGTGCGCGTGCGTTTTCATGCGCGCAGCGAGTTCATCGGCACGCTGTTCGAAGGGCTGGCCGCGTTCGGCGCCGACGGCGCGCTGCTCGCCGCGAACCGCAGCGCGCTGTTCCAGTTCGGCCGCCCGCTCGACACGCTGCTCGGCCAACCCTTCGAGATGCTGTTCGGCTCGGCCTTCCCAGCCGCGCTCCAGCAGGCGCTGCGCGCGCCGGGAGAATGCCTGACGCTGATGCTGCCAAGCGGCGTGCGCGTACTGGCGCGCGCCGAGTATGCGGCACGCCCCGCGTTTTCCGCCGACTCATCCGGCCCGCGCACGGCCACCTCTTCATCCGTCGCGCCGACGCCGGGCAAGCCGCGCGCAGCCGCCATCACCTTCGCCACGCTCGACACAGGCGACGCACGCATGGCTGCCGTCCTGAGCCGCGTCGAGAAAGTACGCGGCCGCGACATCGCGCTGCTCGTGCTCGGCAAGACGGGCACCGGCAAGGAATGGCTCGCGCGCGCGATGCATGAAGAATCGCCGCGCCGCGCCGCGCCGTTCGTCGCCGTCAATTGCGCGTCGCTGCCGGATACGCTGATCGAAGCGGAACTGTTCGGCTATGAGGACGGCGCCTTCACGGGCGCACGAAAGCGCGGCAACGCCGGCAAGATCGTGCAGGCCGACGGCGGCACGCTGTTTCTCGACGAAATCGGCGACATGCCGCTCGCCCAGCAGGTGCGTCTGATGCGCGTGCTGCAGGAGCGCTGCGTGGTGCCGCTCGGCGGCACGCGCGCCGTGCCCGTCGATGTGCGCATCGTCTGCGCGACGCACCGCAACCTGCGCGCGATGATCGAGGAAGGCACGTTCCGCGAAGACCTGTATTACCGGATCAACGGCCTCGTCGTCACCCTGCCCGCGCTCGCCGAGCGGACAGATCTCCCCGTGCTGGTCGAGCGGATTCTGGCGCGGCTGCGCAACGACGAGCCCGACAGCGAGCGCATGCCCTCGCGGGTGTCGGCGGAAGTACTCGCGTGCTTCGCGCGATGCCGCTGGCCGGGCAATCTGCGCCAGCTGGCCAACGTGCTGCGCACGGCGGGCATCATGGCCGAAGGCGCCGCAGAAATCGACGTCGAGCATCTGCCCGACGATTTCCTCCACGACTGCGAGCCAGCAAGCGACGAGCCGTTGCGCGCGCTGCCTCCCGCCGTCGAGCCGTCCGCGCCGTCGCGGCCCGCGAGCATGGAAGAGTTGCAGGCGACGCTGATCGAACAGGCGCTCGCGCGCAACGACGGCAACATCTCGGCGGCCGCGCGTGAGCTCGGCCTCGCGCGCAACACGGTCTACCGCTACATGCGCATCCGCACGTCGCACTGAACGCCCATTGCGCTCTCCTGCACGCAGCGCGCCGACCCGCGCTGCGTTAAGCTTCGTCCTGACCCCACGAATCCCGACTCCGGTCGCGCATCGACGGATGGCCTCACGGCACGAACTCAAACGTTATCGCATGAACCTCGCCGACGAACTCGACAGCGCCGCGCTGTACGAAACGCTGTCGCGCGTCGAAAAAGATCCGCAGCGCCGCACGCTGTTCGCGCAGCTCGCGAGCGCGGAGCGCGTGCACGCGAACCTCTGGGCGAACAAGCTGCACGCGAACGGCGCGCGCGTGCCGCCGCACCGCTACAGCGTCAAGACGCATCTGATGCGCGGCCTGATTCACACGCTCGGGCCGAAATTCGTCTTGCCGTCGCTCGCCGCCGCCGAATATGCGGACCGCGACAAGTACGCGAACCAGCCCGACGCCGCGCAGCTATCGAAGGACGAGCAGCACCACGCCGCCGTCATGCAACAGATGGTCGCCGACGTCAAAGGTCAACAAGCGCTGCCGTCGAAAGGTGCGCAGATCGCGGCCGCCGAGTCGTGGCACAGGAACGTGACGTCGGGCAACGATCTGCGCGCCGCCGTGCTCGGCGCGAACGACGGCCTGGTGTCGAATTTCTGTCTGATCATGGGCGTCGCGGGCGCGGGCTCGGGCAACAAGGCGATCCTGCTGACGGCGCTGGCCGGGCTGATTGCCGGCGCGTGCTCGATGGCGCTCGGCGAATGGTTGTCGGTGACGAATGCGCGCGAACTCGCGCGCACGCAGATCGCCAAAGAGGCCGACGAAATCGAGCACACGCCCGAGGCCGAGCAGCACGAACTGGCGCTGATCTTCCAGTCGAAGGGAATCGACGCCGACGAAGCGAAGCGCGTCGCCGCGCAGGTCATGCGCGACAAGCAGAATGCGCTCGACACGCTGACGCGCGAGGAACTCGGCCTCGATCCGGCGGAACTGGGCGGCAATCCGTGGACGGCGGCGGGCGTGTCGTTCTGTCTGTTCTCGCTGGGCGCGATTTTTCCGGCGATGCCCTTTCTGTGGACGCACGGCACGCCGGCCATCGCGCAGTGCGTCGCGTTGAGCGCGTTAGGGCTCGCCGCTGTCGGCGTCTTCACGTCGCTCTTCAACGGACGCGGCGCCGCGTTCTCCGCCTTCCGTCAGATCGTGATCGGATTGATCGCGGCCGCCTTCACGTTCGGCGTCGGGCGCCTGCTGGGCGTATCCATCTCGTGAGCGCGATGTCCAGCGAAGAACCGTCCGGCAGCGCGCCGCTGCATGAATCGAATGAGGAACGGACCTTCACGGTGCGCGTCGAGCCGCTCGGCCGCACGTTCGATGCGCCCGAATCGCTCTCCGTTCTCGAAGCCGCGGGTTTCGCGAATCTGCATCTGCCGCGCATGTGCCGCAACGGCACATGCCGGACCTGCCTGTGCAGGCTGGAATCGGGCAGCGTGCGCTACACGGTCGAATGGCCCGGCGTCAGCGCCGAAGAAAAGGCGCAGGGCTATATCCTGCCGTGCGTGGCCGTCGCGCAAAGCGATCTGGCGCTAGACGCGCCCGACGCCGCCGATATCCCCTCCGCGCCCGCTACGCCGCCCGTCAGGCGCTTCTAGTGGATCAGCGCTAGTTGATGGGTGCGAAGCGCGGCACGGTCTGCCCGTCGTGCTCGATCATCTCGAAGAATACCTGCGCTGGCCGCGTCCAGATGGTGCCGTTGTCGGCGCGATAGACGATCATCGTGACGCTCGGGTCCGATTCGAGGGTCGCCTCGCAGATGAACTCGTAAATGCCGCCCTTGTAGTGTCGATAGCGTACGGTCACAGTCGTTTCCTCACAGATGCATGATTGGACAAAGCAGCGCGCGGCACGTCGCCGCCCGCGTCAGCTCGCGCCCTCTTTCATCTGCTTCAGGTGCTTATAGACTGTTGCACGCCCCATGCCAAGCACGTTCGCGACATAGTTCGCCGAGCTTTTGCCGCGAAACGCGCCTTCCGCGTAGAGCGCTTCGACGAGTTCGCGCCGGTGCTCGCGCGTGAGCCCGTTCAGACCGATCTGCCGCTCTCGCAGCCATCCATGCAGAAACGTGTTGATACGCTCCTGCCAGTCGTCGCGGAACAGTTCTTCCGGCTGCGCGACGACACCCGCGCCCTTGATGAACAGATCGAGCGTCGAGCGCACGTCGTCGAACACGGCGATGTTGAAATTGATGCACAGCATGCCCGCCGGCTGGCCGCTGTCGTCGAACAGCACGTTGCTCACGCAGCGCATCCGGCGGCCGTCCCAGTTGAGCTTCTCGTACGGGCCGATCACGCGCTCGCGCGCCGAATGCTCCGTTTCTTCAAGTGCGGAATCGTCGCCGATTTCCCGTTTCGACAGATTGTTCGCGAGATACAGCACGGTCTGATCGTGCAGGTCGTGGATCACGACTTCCGCATACGGGAAGAACAGCGCGGCGATGCCGTCCGCGATGGGCGCATAGCGGGTCAGCAGCAAATCCTTGACGGGGGACGTATTCTTCTTGCGCATCGGCGGGCAGGGGCAGTCTTCGCGGGTATTCATGATGCCGCTGCGGTTGTAACGCTCGCCCCGCAGCGGCGGCTGATCGCCATTGTAGCTATTGTGCCTGGTCTCCACGATCCGTCAGATGACGGTAGAGCTCGCTCGCGATCGCGACGTCTTCGAGGCCGAGGCCGATCGAGCGGAAGAACGCGTGCCGCGCGTACGCGGGCTTCTCGCATGTGCCCGCCAGCAGCGACGGCAGATCGCCCTTCACTTTCTGCGGCGACCAGCCGTGCTGTGCGGCGAGCTTCATCTCACCCGCGCTCGCGGGCGTCGTCGCGCGATAGTCGCAGTAGACGTCCATCTCCGGCAGCCACGCCGGATCGATTTCGTGCGCATTCACGGCATTCGTGCTGATCGACGTGACGAGCGCGGGCTTCGTCAGCGCGTCGCGCGGCAGCACGGGCGTGCCCGACGACGTGCACAGCATCACGACGTCCGCGTCCTTCACGCACGCTTCGACATTCGCGCTGGCTTCGGCGCGCGCATCGGCGGCCTGGACGGCGGCGCGCTTCGCGTCGCTGGCCGCGAGATCGGGCGAATACACGCGAATCGATTCCCACGCGCGCAGCGGCGCGACATGCCGCAGGTGCGCGAGCCCGACCGCGCCCGCACCGATGATCGCAAGCCGCTTCGCATCGGCGCGCGCGAGCTGGTCGACGGCGAGCGCCGTGGTGCCCGCCGTGCGCTCGGTGGTGAGCAGACCGGCGTCGCACCACATCAGCGGCTGGCCGGTTTCCATCGACATCAGCGCGGTCCACGCCGTGATCACCGGCTTGCCGCCCGTCACGATGTATGGCGACAGCTTTGCGCCGAACACCTTCGCGTCGGCGAGCACGCCGAGATACGTAATGAAGTCGCCGGCGCCGTTCGGGAACAGCGTCAGCGTTTGCGGCGGCTGCACCGCCTCGGCGGAAGCGAGCGCGCGAAACATCGCGGTCAGCGCGCGGCGCACGTCGAGCGCGGGCAGCGCGGCACGAACGGCCTGTTCGTCAACGGCGAGCGGCAAGGCGGTCATCATCGAAATCTTCTCCTCAGTCTGCGCGTGATGCGTCAATGGCAATTCCTTTCCGGTCGGCGTTCGACCGGAATGTAGACTTATAGTCTACTTGAGACTGCGCAAATTTGGACAAAAAAGTCTCGTTTTGAACTCGTGCAGCGAGCGCGAGGCGCTCCGCATCGCTATGCCCCTCGCCGCCCTCGCCGTTTGTTTAAAAGGCTTCGAAGCAACCGGAACGGTATTTTTGATCACTGGACTATCGTATTCCCTATAGTCCATACTGGACTTTCAGTCTATATTTCAACTGTACCGCCGCTCGTCGCGTGGTCCGATCATCAACGACAGGAACCGTCATGAACCTGAAGCTCTCCTTCGCCGCCGCCGTCCTTGCCATGACGGCGGGCGCCGCCTGTGCGCAATCGTCCGACACATTGCGCTTCGGCATCGAAGCCGCCTATCCTCCGTTCGAAAGCAAGACCGCGTCGGGCCAACTCGAGGGCTTCGATGTGGAGGTCGGCAACGCGGTCTGCGCGAAGATGAAGGTGAAATGCGTGTGGGTCGAGAACGCATTCGACGGGCTGATTCCGGCATTGCAGGCGCGCAAGTTCGACGTGATCAACTCGGCGATGAACATCACGGCCAAGCGCAAGGAAAGCATCGCGTTCACGCCGCCCATTTATGTGGTGCCCATCGTGATGATCGCGAAGCGCGGCTCCAATCTGCTGCCGGACGTGAAGACGCTGCAAGGCAAGCGCGTCGGCGTGCTGCAAGGCTCGTCGCAGGAAGACTTCCTGAAGAAGCACTGGGCGAATGCGGGCGTGCAGATCGTGTCGTATCAGGACCAGGATCAGGTGTACGCGGACCTCGCCGCGGGGCGTCTGGACGCCGCCGTGCAGGAAGCGCAGACAGCCCACGACGGTTTCCTGAGCAAGCCGGCGGGCGCGGGCTTCGACATGGTCGGGGAGCCGCTGAAAGACCCGGCTACACTCGGCGAAGGCACGGGCTTCGGGCTTCGCAAGGGCGACAAGGCACTGCAGGCGAAAGTCGATGCCGCGCTCGCCGAACTGAAGAAGGACGGCACGCTGACAGCGCTGTCGCAGAAGTACTTCAAGCGCGACATCATCGCGAAGTGATACGCTGCTGAGCCGAAGCGGGCAGCATCGAAAGCGGCCCGGTCGATTCAATGCGCGAGCGCGTGGCGACACGCGCTCGTTGCGCTTCTGACGCCTCACACAACCTCATTTCAATCGTTATGGATTTCGACGTCATCGTGCTGGGCGCGGGTATCGTCGGCGTGTCGTCGGCGCTGCATCTGCAGGATCGCGGACGGCGCGTCGCGCTGGTCGACCGGCGCGCACCCGGCGAGGAGACGAGCTTCGGCAATGCGGGGCTGATCGAGCGCTCGTCGCTCGTGCCGTACGGCTTTCCGCGCAAGCTCGGCACGCTGCTGCGCTATATGCGCAACCAGTCGACCGATCTCTACTGGGACTACAAGGCGCTGCCCGCTTACGCGGGGTGGCTCGCGCGCTTCTGGTGGGAATCGTCGCCGCAGCGGCTCGCGGCTGCCGCGCGCGACCTGATGCCGTTGATCGGCGCCTGCGTCGACGAGCACGACAAGCTGATTGCGCGCGCGGGTGTCGGCCAGCTGGTGCACGACGGCGGCTGGATCGAGGCGTTCCGCACGCGGGCCGCGTTCGACAGCGAAGCGAGCGCATCGGAGAACGCGATCCGCGAGCATGGCCTGCATGTGAGCGTGCTCGACGCCGCGGCGCTGCGTGCGCAAGAGCCTTCCGTGGGCGAAGGCATTTGCGGCGCGATTCACTGGAAGGACCCGAAAAGTGTGCTGAATCCGGGCGCACTGGTGAAGGGCTATGCGCGGTTGTTCGAAGCGAACGGAGGCACGTTCGTCAACGGCGACGCGGCGACCTTGCGTTCATCGGGCGATGCCTGGACGGTCGAGACGCAACACGGCACGCTCGGCGCGAAAGAAGTCGTGCTCGCGCTCGGGCCGTGGTCCGATACCGTGTTCGAGCCGCTCGGCTATCGCATTCCGCTGCGCGCGAAGCGCGGCTATCACATGCACTATCGGCCGTCGCGGCAGATGCTGTCCGTGCCCATCGTCGATACGGAACGCGGCTATGTGATCGCGCCGATGGAAGGCAATCGCCTGCGGCTGACGACGGGCGTCGAGATCGCGGAGCGCGGCGCGCCGCCGACGGGCATTCAGCTCGAACGCGTCGAGCCGCTCGCGCGCGCGACGTTCGGGCTGGGCGAGCGCGTCGATGAGAAGCCGTGGCTCGGGATGCGGCCGTGCACACCGGACATGCGGCCTGTGATTGGACGGGCGCCGCGTCATCGCGGGCTGTGGTTCGCGTTCGGGCATAACCATCATGGGCTGACGCTCGGGCCTGTTACTGGGCGGCTGCTCGCCGAGATGATGACTGGCGAGATGCCGTTTGCGGATCCGAGGCCGTTTCGGGTGGAACGGTTTGGGTGAGGGGCCGCTGGGCGCGGCGGGGTTTTTGGGTTTTTGGGTTTTTGGGTTTTTGGGTTTTTGGGTTTTTGGGTTTT
>NZ_JAGUUD010000196.1:0-9204 GCF_020177535.1 Paraburkholderia sp. XV
GCAAAGAAAAGTAGGTGCCGCCCCGCACAGGGGCGACGCGTGAAGCGAGATAACGAATCGCGGATGCCAGCGAAAAGGCCAAACGCACGAACGGCGACGCGTGAAGCGCAATAACAAAACCCGGACCCCAGCAACAACCAACCCCGCGCAAAATGCGCGCTCTACCGACACCTCACCAACAGCGCCTCGAGCGCTCTATCTGGCATTCCACTTTCCCGCAGCGCCTCAACCGTGCGACTCACATAATCCAGCGTGGTCCCATATCGCCCGGAAGCACACCCAAGCACCGCTTTCACAACGTCGTCAGACAGCTTGCCCGTATAAGAAGCCACATCCCGCCGCATCACAAACGCAAGCGCATCGACGCGCCGCCCATCGGCAAGCACGCAAGGCAGCCACGCCGAACGATACGAGCCCATCGCCATTTCCCGTCGCCAGAGCGCTTCGAGATGCGGCATCGCGCCCTCGGCAGCAAGCCTGAACGCAATCCCACTGCACGATCCGCCGCGGTCCAGCGCGAGCACGAGCCCCGGCTGCTCCGGCGTCCCGCGATTGACACGCGACCACAAATACAGCCCGCGATGATATCCATGCACACGAGAACGCAACGCCTCGACCGTCGGCAGACCGGGATTCCAGATCAGCGACCCATAGCCGAACAGCCACAAGTCGCTAGTGCGATCCCAGTCTCGCAGAGCGCATTCGAGCGACGCGCGCAGTTCGTCGTCCGTCAACAGCCGTGATTCGCCGAGCGACGGCGGATAGTCGGGGCACGGTTGACGCGGCGTCGGTGATGGAAGGGGTTGGCTCACGTTGATTCGATCGGTTGGCTGACTGGAGTTCGTCAGAGCCCGCGATCGACCAGGCGGCGATGCCGGCTCAACATCCCTGCTTTCGAGCCTTATTCGTACGGGTCGGGGAAGCCGAGCTTGCCGAGCACCTCGGTTTCGATCGCTTCCATTTCTTCGGCTTCCGCTTCGTCCTCATGGTCGTAGCCCTGCGCGTGCAGCGTGCCGTGGACGAGCAGATGCGCGTAATGCGCCTCGAGCGGCTTGTCCTGCTCGTTCGCTTCCTTCTCGACAACAGGGCAGCACAGAATCAGGTCGCCCGTGACAGGATCGTCTTCCGATTCCGCATAAGCGAACGTCAGCACGTTGGTCGCGTAGTCCTTGCCGCGATACGTGCGGTTCAACGTGCGGCCTTCGTCGGCATCGACGAAACGCACGGTCAACTCCGCGTCCGCGAAGAGCGCGGCCTTGACCCACGCGGCGACCGTTGCCTTCGGCAACAGCGTCTTGTGTTCGGGCCACGCTTTTCCAGCGGGAAATTGCAGGTTCAGCGACAGTTTCGGGGCGCGGCTCATGCGTTGTTCTTCGTCCAGGTCATGTCCGTGTTACTTCGCTGCGCTGGCGGCTTCGGCAGCGGCCGCTTCTTTTTTCGACGCCGCGTCGTACGCCTCGACAATGCGCGCGACGAGCGGATGCCGCACCACGTCCGCGCTCGTGAAGCGCGTGAGCGCGATGCCGCGCACGTCCTCGAGCACACGCTGCGCTTCGATCAGCCCGCTCTTGTGGCCGCGCGGCAAGTCGATCTGCGTTGTGTCGCCCGTGACGACCGCTTTCGAGCCGAAGCCGATCCGCGTGAGGAACATCTTCATCTGCTCGGGCGTCGTGTTCTGCGCCTCGTCGAGGATGATGAACGCATGATTCAGCGTGCGGCCGCGCATGTACGCGAGCGGCGCGATCTCGATCATCTGGCGCTCGAACATCTTCGCTGTCTTGTCGAAGCCGAGCAGATCGTAAAGCGCGTCGTACAACGGACGCAGATACGGATCGACCTTCTGCGCTAGATCGCCGGGCAGGAAGCCGAGCCGCTCGCCCGCTTCGACGGCGGGGCGCGTCAGCACGATGCGCTTGACCTGATCGCGCTCCAGCGCATCGACGGCGCAGGCGACGGCCAGATACGTCTTGCCGGTGCCCGCCGGGCCGACGCCGAAGGTGACGTCGTGCGAGACGATCTGCTTCAGATACTCGCGCTGCGCAGGCGTGCGGCCGCGAAGATCGGCGCGGCGCGTATACAGCTTCGGACCGAGTTCTTCCTCGTCCTCCACGCCTTCATGCGCCGGTTCGTCAAACGGATGATCCGGGTCGCCGCGAAAACGCGCTTCGGCTTCTGTCTCACCGTTACCGCCCGCGCGTCCGTTGTTGCCCGGATGGCGTGCTTCGACGAGCGCAAGCTGGATGTCGTCGACGGAGATTGGATCGCGCGCGCTGTTGTAGAAGTTTTCGAGCGCATTGAGCGCGATTTTCGCGCCGCGCCCGCGAATGCTGATGCGGTGTCCGCGTCGTTGCAGCGTGACGTCGAGCGCTTGCTCGATCTGCCGCAGGTTTTCGTCGAGCGGTCCGCAGAGGTTGGCAAGCCGCGCGTTGTCGTCGCGCGGCGCAGTGAATTCCAGATGTTGCTGAGTGGTCTTCAAGGCTTGGGTTAGGTCCTGTCGGTGCGCTACAGCTTAATGAGTGGCGGGCGCGGTGTCGTGAACCATCACGAGTTCGCCGCGCAACGAGTGCGGATACGCATGCACGATCTTCACGTCGATCATCTGGCCGATCAGGCGCGCGTGCGATTCCACCGGCGCGGGAAAATTCACCACGCGGTTGTTCTCGGTGCGGCCCGCGAGTTCGTTCGGGTCCTTGCGCGCGGGGCGCTCGACCAGAATCCGCTCGACCTTGCCGACCATCGCCTCGCTGATGCGCTGCACGTTTTCTTCGATCGTGGCCTGCAGATGCTGCAGACGGCGCAGCTTTACTTCGCGCGGCGTGTCGTCGTGCAGGTTCGCGGCGGGCGTGCCGGGACGCGGGCTGTAGATGAACGAGAAGCTCGTGTCGTAGCTCATGTCGTGCACGAGCTGCATCATCTTGTCAAAGTCTTCTTCCGTCTCGCCAGGGAAGCCGACGATCATGTCAGTCGACAGCGACAGGTCCGGACGGATCGCGCGCAGCTTGCGGATCACCGACTTGTATTCGAGCACGGTATAGCCGCGCTTCATCGCCATCAGGATGCGGTCCGAGCCGTGCTGCACGGGCAAATGAAGATGGCTCACGAGCTTCGGCACCTTCGCGTACGTGTCGATCAGGCGCTGCGTGAATTCCTTCGGATGCGACGTCGTATAGCGAATCCGTTCGATACCCGGAATCTCCGCGACGTATTCGATCAGCGTGGCGAAATCGGCGATCTCGGTCGAGCCGGCTGTCATTGCGCCACGAAAGGCGTTCACGTTCTGGCCGAGCAGCGTGACTTCGCGCACGCCCTGATCGGCGAGACCGGCGATTTCCGTCAGCACGTCGTCGAGCGGTCGCGACACTTCCTCACCGCGCGTGTACGGCACGACGCAGTAACTGCAGTACTTGCTGCAGCCTTCCATGATCGACACGAACGCGCTCGGGCCATCGACGCGCGCCGGCGGCAGGTGATCGAACTTCTCGATTTCCGGGAACGTGATGTCGACCTGCGGACGGCCGCTCGCGCGGCGCTGGTCGATCATCTGCGGCAGACGGTGCAAGGTTTGCGGGCCGAACACGAGGTCCACATAAGGCGCGCGGGAGACGATCGACGCGCCTTCCTGGCTCGCCACGCAGCCGCCCACGCCGATCAGCAGATTCGGGTTCGCTTCTTTCAGTTCACGCACGCGGCCGAGATCGGAGAAGACTTTCTCCTGCGCCTTTTCGCGCACCGAGCAGGTGTTGAACAGAATGACGTCGGCGTCTTCGGGAGTGTCGGTCTTGACGAGGCCTTCAGCCGCACCGAGTACGTCGACCATTTTGTCGGAGTCGTACTCGTTCATCTGGCAGCCAAAGGTCTTTACATAAACTTTCTTGGTCATCGGGTGTTCGCCGGTCGCAGTGGTTAACCTGGGGGCGTCAATAAAAGGTGAAGAGACAAAAAACGCGTGGCGCCGGGGCGCGGAGACTCGGACCGCCTACGGGTCCGAAGCGGCGCCGGAGCGCCCTGAACGCGTTTTTACAGCGTAGTCCAACATTATAGCCCTTTGCTGCGTGGGGCTTTGGCGGCGTGCCGGCACAGCGTGCCGGGCCGGCTTCATGCGCCGGTTTCCGTGCCGGCGGGCGGTTTGCGCGTGCGCGCGAGCGTCTTTCGGGCGCCGCCCTGCGGCGGTAAGCCAAGTTGCGCTTCCAGTTCGCCCGTCACCCTGGTGAAGCGCTCGGCGAGATAATCGAGCAGCACCCGCACGCGCGGCGCCATGAAGCGGTTGCGGTGATAGAGCGCGTGCAGCGGCGCATCGGGATAGCGCCATTCGGGCAGCAGCACGCGCAGGCCGTCGCTTTTCAGGTCGGCTTCGACGTCCCACATCGACTTGATCACGATGCCGTAGCCGCGTAACGCCCATTCGCGGGCGACGGCGCCGTCGTTGGTTTCGCGCGCCGATTCGAGCGGAATCGTGTACGTGACGGCCTCTGCGCCGCGCGTGAAGCGCCATTCGTTGACGGGACCCGACGCAGTGCCGAGGACGATGCAGTCGAAGCGCGCCAGGTCCAGCGGATCTGTCGGCTCGCCGCGCCGCGCGATGTATTCCGGCGATGCGCACAGTACGCGCGGATTCGGCGCGAGCCAGCGCGCGACGAGCGAGCTGTCCTGCGGCACGCCGAAGCGGATGGCGAGGTCGATGTCTTCCTGCACCAGATTCTGTAGCGAATCGGACAGCGTCAGCGCGAACGTGACGTCGGGGTAAAGCAGGTTGAATTCGTCGAGCCAGTGCATCAGCAGATTGCGCCCGAAATCCGATGTCGCGGAAATGCGCACCTTGCCGCGCACCGCGTTCTGGCCGGCCTGAAGCGCGGCTTCTCCGTCGTCGAGGGCGCGCAGCGCCTGCTGGCAGCAGTTGAGGTAGAGACGGCCTTCGTCGGTGAGACGCAGCTGCCGCGTCGTGCGCTCGAACAGGCGCGCCTTCAGTCCGCCTTCGAGTTTTGCGAGGCGCGCGCTGGCCGCCGCAGGCGTGAGGCCGAGCTTGCGGCCCGCCGCCGACAGGCTGCCCAGCTGCGCCGCTTCGACGAATAGCCGGATGTCACCCAGGTTGTCGGTCATTATTCGACACCGTTTGAAAATCCTTCAAATGGTACGCCAATTATCAAATCGACGAGCTTCGCGCACAATCCGATCCTGAAAACTCGAACATTCGCGTTTACCCGGAGCCCGCATCATGCATCTCGACCACGCGACGATCGTCACCCCTGATCTCGACGCCACCCGGCGGTTCTTCGTCGATGTCGTGGGGCTGGAGGAGGGCGCGCGGCCGCCGTTCGGTGTCGGCGGTTACTGGCTTTATGCCGACGGCCGCCCGGTGATCCACCTCGTCGAGTCGACGTTGCCGGGTCACTCGGGCCGCGTGACGCCGCGCATCGACCACCTTGCGTTCCGTCTCGACGACGGCGCGCAGTGGCAGGCGCTGCTCGCGCGGCTGGACAAGGCCGGCGTCGCTTATCAGACGGCCGATGTGCCGCTTTCGGGTGAAGTGCAACTGTTCGTCGCGCTCGCGGCGTCCGTCGTCATCGAGTTCGTGACGGCGGCGCGCAATGTCGGGCGCGCGTCCTTTTGAATCGTCGTCTGGAGCTTTCCATGCCCATTCCCTTGCTTGCGCTCGCGATCAGCGCGTTCGCCATCGGCACCACCGAGTTCGTCATCATGGGCTTGCTGCCCGATGTGGCGAAAGATCTTGCCGTCTCGCTTCCTTCCGCCGGGCTGCTCGTCAGCGGCTATGCGCTCGGCGTGGCCGTCGGCGCGCCGCTGCTTGCCGTCGTCACCAGCAAGATGCCGCGCAAGCTGGCGCTGCAACTGCTGATGGGCGTGTTCATCGTCGGCAATGTGCTGTGCGCGATCGCCTCCGACTACCCGGTGCTGATGATCGCGCGCGTCGTGACGTCGTTCGCGCACGGCTCGTTCTTCGGCATCGGCGCGGTGGTGGCTGCGTCGCTGGTGCCGCAGGAAAAGCGGGCCAGCGCGATCGCGCTGATGTTCACGGGTCTCACGCTGGCCAACGTGCTCGGCGTGCCGTTCGGCACGTTCATCGGCCAGATGTTCGGCTGGCGCGTCGCGTTCTGGATCGTCGCCGCGTTCGGCGTGCTGTCGCTCGCGGGCGTGACGGCGCTCGTGCCGAATCGCCATGACACGGGGCCGGCGGGTCTCGGCCACGAAGTGCGCGTGCTGAAGGACCCGCAAGTGTGGATCGCGCTGACGATGACGGTGCTCGGCTTCGGTGGCGTGTTCGTCGTGTTCACCTACATCGCGCCGATTCTCGAGCAGGTAAGCGGCTTCACGCCGCAGGGCGTCACGCTGATCCTGGTGCTGTTCGGCGTCGGCCTCACGGTCGGCAACACGATCGGCGGGAAGCTGGCGGACCGGTCGCTGATGCCGTCGCTGATGGGCATTCTGATCGCGCTCGCCGTGGTGATGGCCGTATTCGCGCACACCAGCCATTCACAGATTGCTGCCGCCGTCACGGTGTTCATCTGGGGAATCGCAGCGTTCGCGACCGTGCCGCCGCTGCAGATGCGCGTCGTCGAGAAGGCGAAGGCAGCGCCGAATCTTGCGTCGACGCTCAACATCGGTGCGTTCAACGTGGGCAACGCGGGCGGCGCGTGGCTCGGCGGGCTGGCGATCAGCCACGGTTACGGACTCGACGCCTTGCCTTACGTCGCGGCGCTCGTCGCGCTGGCTGCGTTGGCGCTGACATGGGTAGCGGCGCGGATGGATGCGCCTGCCGCTGTCGTCGCGGGGGACGTGCGCGAGCGGGTCTGAGTCCGGCGACTGCGCACTGGCGCTTCAGATGATGTCTTCGATGCCCACGCCGCCATGCGTGGGCATCTGTTTTTGCGGCCCGTGCCGATGAAGTCCGCGTCCCCGGCAACGCGCGCTACCGCCGGCGCTGCGTGCTGAACGCATCGCACGCCAGCGCATAAGGGTCCTCTGCGATCGTGATAACAGTGTGAAGATAACTTCGTTGGGCGCGCGAAAACCGGGTGCTAGTCTTGCCTCCACTAGTGCTTGCTCCGCACCGATGCGGGGCTTCTGGAGGTCATCATGCAGTCACCGCTTGCGCTCGTGCGCGACCGCGCGTCCGAAGGTCACGACGCAGCCCATGCCCACGACGATACGCGTTCCTCGGATTTCGACGCGCTCGAACACCGCGTCGGCGTGAACCTCGCGCGGTTGCGCGCGGAGCGTCAGTTGTCGCTCGATGCGTTGGCCCGAGCGTCGGGCGTGTCGCGCGCGATGCTCGCGCAGATCGAATCGGCGCGCAGCGTGCCGTCGATCAAGGTGCTGTGCAAGGTCGCGGCGGCCTTGAAGGTGTCGGTCGCGGCATTCCTGCGCCAACATGCTGTGAACGGCTTCGAGCATTTGCCGGCGGATCGCTCGGCGCGCGTCGTCACGTCGAATGGGCGTTACTGGACACGCGCGCTGCACCCCGATGCGGAGCCGTCGACCGCCGAGTTTCACGAGTTGCGCATCGCGCCGCTGCATACCGAGCCTGGCACGCGGCGCGCGCCGGGGACGACGGTGAATCTCGTCGTCAGCGTGGGCACACTCGAAGTCAGCGTGCACGACCGCCGTCAGTTGCTGGCGACGGGCGACTCGATCGTCTTCGACGCTGACCAGCCGCACAGCCTGCGCAATCCCGGCGACACGGAAGCGCGCGCGTTTCGCGTGACCGTGAATGCGGAAACGCCGCCGCGCTGGGATGTACCGCATGATGCGCCGCTCGCGCATGCGCATTCCGAAGGCTGAAACATGAAGCATGCGCTGGCTGCACGCCACGCGTGGTTGTTGTATGCTTCGCGAGCCGGATCGATCCGGTAATCAGTACGTCTTCAGGGCGGGGCGAAATTCCCCACCGGCGGTATGCAGGCGGCGCGCTTTGGCATGGTCGAAGCGTGAGTCTGCGAGCCCGCGAGCGCCTGCGTTGTAGTTCGAGTTTGCAGGGTCAGCAGATCTGGTGAGAGGCCAGAGCCGACGGTTAGAGTCCGGATGGAAGAAGATGCGCAGATAGTCATCTGAGTCTCCTGTCGACCTGGTTAGCGCGTGTGTGCGCTTTGCCTTGGTCCCGTGCGGAATGGCCGGTGCCGTGCTGCTCGTTGCGAGCGGCGCGCGGCTGCATCGTCCATTGGTTGCATGGCAGCCGTTTGCGGCTCGCGGGACGCGTTTGTCTGTTTGCAATGCCCTGAAACGTTTTTCGCCCACACTCTTGCGAGGAGCGTTTCACATGTCCGTAGTATCTACATCTGCTGCATTCGCTTGGCCTGCGCCGTCTGTCGTTGCCGAGGACGCGTCCGCCGATCTTCCCCTGCTTGCCACCGAACCCATACCGCCGCGCATCGCCGCTGCGCTCGACGCCTTGCGCGAGGGCCGTGCCGTCGTGCTTCAGGACGATCACGACCGCGAGAACGAAGCCGACCTCATCATGTCGGCGGAGCGCATGAGTGTCGAGATGATGGCGCTTTTTATCCGCGAGTGCAGCGGCATTGTGTGTCTGTGCCTGACTGACGACAGGGTACGCGCGCTCGAATTGCCGCCGATGACGGCTCACAACGAAAGTCGCAATACGACGGCGTTTACGGTGTCGATCGAGGCACGCGAAGGTGTGTCGACGGGGGTGTCTGCCGCTGACCGGCTCACGACGATTCGTGCCGCGATTGCTGATGACGCGAAGCCTGCGGATATTGTGCGTCCGGGTCACGTGTATCCGTTGCGCGCGATGCCGGGCGGCGTGTTGGCGCGGCGCGGGCACACGGAAGGGACCGTCGATCTCGTGACGTTGGCGGGGCTGAAGCCCGCTGGGGTGTTGTGCGAGTTGATGAACGCTGATGGCACGATGATGCGAGGTGTTGATGTCGAGCGTTTCGCCGCTCGGCACGATATGCCGATGCTTACTATCGCAGAATTGGTCGAGTTTCGGCGCGCGATGGCCTTCGCGCGGGAGGCTTGTTGCGAGGTTTGAGGTTTTTTGGGTTTTTGGTTTTGGGTTTTGGGGTTTGCTGCGCAAGTGGTCTGGAGGTTTTTGCGTTTGCGCGCGGTTGGTTGGGTTTGCTCGGGTTTTCGCTGGCATTCGCGATTTGCCTTTGCTTTCGCTGGCATCCGCGATTCGTTAGCGCGCTTCAGGCGTCGCCCCTGTGCGGGGCGGCACCTACTTTTCTTTGC
>NZ_JAGUUD010000197.1:0-8992 GCF_020177535.1 Paraburkholderia sp. XV
GCGGCAAAGAAAAGTAGGTGCCGCCCCGCACAGGGGCGACGCGTGAGGCGAGCTAGCGCATCGCGGATGCCTGCGCAAAGCCATAACGCGGATGCGAGCGCAGAACCAAACCAAACTCAAACCCAAACCCAAAACCGCCCGCGCCGCCCAGGCGCTCACCGGGCCTTCACCCCAATACTCCGCATAAAATCCGCCAACCTCCTCCCCTCGACATCGGGAAACGGCTCCAGCACGTCCAGCTGTCCAATATTCGCCAGCGCGAAGTGTCGAAAATCCTCCCGCAACTCGCACCACGCGCCGAGCGTAAACCTGGCTCCCCAATAAGCGAGTGCAAGCGGCCACACCCGCCGCTGTGTCGCGGCGCCATGCTTGTCCTGATACGCAAAGCTGACAACACGCCGCGAGTCAATCGCGCGATGCAGCGTATCGACAATCACCGACACACTCCCATCGACATGAAACGACGGCGCAAAGAACGCCAGCCTGTCTATAGTGGCCCGCTTGTCAGCGGGCATGGCCGAAGCGATCTTCGCCAGCGCGCCGCGCGCACCCGCCGCCATACTCTCGCCACCCCATGACTCAAGCATCCGCGCGCCGGCAGCGAGCGCCATCAGCTCTTCGGCGGTGAACGTGAGCGGCGGCAAACTCGCGCTGCGGCTCAAGCGATAACCAATGCCCGGTTCCCCTTCGATCGGCACGCCCGACAACTGCAAATCCTGCACATCGCGATAAACGGTGCGCAGCGACACATGCAGCCAATCGGCCAGCTGCTGCGCGGTCGTGAGCCGCCGGCCGCGCAGCAGTTCGGCGATCTGGAACAGGCGGTCGGCGCGACGCGTCATCGTGGGGGTCTCCCGGAAATAGACGGGGAATCTCCCGCGATAATAGCGCCGCACGACTCGCTCCCGCCGCGTTGCGCGTCACTTCACGCGTTGGTCTTCGAATGCAGGCCGATGCGGTTGCCTTCGGTGTCGGTGAAAAAGCCAATCCAGCCGATTTCGTGCGGCAACTGCACGGCGGGGCCCTCGACCTTGCCGCCCGCGCGCTTCACGCGCTCGAGCGTCGCGTCGACGGTCGGACGCGCGTTCAGATACACGAGCGAACCGGTTTGCGATGGTTCGAGCGTCGGGCTCTGCACGATGCAGCCGCCCGTCGACGGCTCGTCGTAACTGAAGACGGCCATCGGCATGCCGAAATCCTCGCGGCGCAGTGTCGTATCGAGCGCGGCCTCGTAGAAGCGCACGGCGCGTTCGAAATCGACGGAAGGAATCTCGAACCAGGCGATAGCGCGATTGATTGATGCTGACATGACGTTCTCCTGTTGTTGGCGGTGTGCCGTATATCGCCGGATGGCGTAGGAGAAGTGTGCGGGCGGGCTACTGACAGCGTTCTGTCAGTAGCGTTGCGGAGGGCATCAGAAACACAGACAACAAAAAAGCGGGCATCAAGCCCGCTTTTCTTGCAACCGGCAATCGAAAAACTCGCCGCTTATTCCTTCGGCCCATCCGCCGCCGGCCTTTGCCTGACGCTGCCCGCAATCAGATCAAAGCGGAACAGCCGGCATTCGAGCGCGCCGTTGAACAGCGGCGTCTTCGCCGATTCCCGCAACCGCAATTGCCCCGGCAGCTTGCGGTCCGACGTCAGCACGAACGCGTGCCACCCGGTAAAGCGCTTCTTCAGCGCATCGCCAAACGACTGGAAGAACTCCGTCATGTCGGGCGCCGCTTCGCTCTCCGAACGGCGGAAGCCGCCTTCTTCGCGGCCGGTGTTGCGAATCTCGCCGCGCGGACCGCGCCCGCGCACCTCGATCCGCTCGCCGTAAGGCGGATTCGCAACGAGAATGCCCGCTTCGCTCGAAGGCGGCATCATGTTGCGCGCATCGAGCTGCTTCAACGGCAGCGCCGGGAAACCAGCGCGTTCGAAGTTGGCTCGCGCCTTCTCGAGCATATTGTCGGAAATATCGCTGCCGAAGATCAGCAGATCGCCACGGCCAGCACGCGCCGCGCGCTTCGCCTCCTGCGCGGCGACTTTCAGCGTCTGCCATGCCGACACGTCGTACTGCTTGAATTTCTCGAAGCCGAAGCGCCGCTCGACGCCCGGCGCAATGCTCAGCGCGACTTGTGCCGCTTCCGCGAGGAACGTGCCGCTGCCGCACATCGGGTCATACAGCGGCGTGCCGGGCGTCCAGCCCGTCAGGCGCAGGATGCCCGCCGCGAGGTTCTCGCGCAGCGGCGCCGCGCCCTTGTCCAGGCGCCAGCCGCGCTTGAAAAGCGGCTCGCCGGAAGTGTCGAGGTAGAGCGTGCAGTCGGTGGCCGTCAGGAACGCGAACACGCGCACGTCGGGCGCGCCGGTGTCGATGCTCGGACGCGCGCCCGTCTTGTCGCGCAGACGGTCGCAGATGGCGTCCTTCACGCGCAGCGTCGCGAATTCGAGGCTGCGCAGCGGCGACTTGATCGCGGTGACGTCGACGCGCAGCGTCTCGTTCGCCGAGAACCACTGCTCCCAGCGCTGCTCGAGCGCGAGGCCGTAAATGTCCTGCTCGTTGCGATACGGACGATGCGCGATCTTCAGCAGCACACGGCTCGCGATCCGCGAATGCAGATTGGCGGCCATGCCGGCTGCCCAGCCGCCCTTGAAGTGCACGCCGCCGGGCACCTGTGCGCCCGCCGCGAACGGCGCGCCGCCCAGATGACGTGCGGCGATCTCGGCGAGTTCGGCGGCGAGCGCGGCTTCGAGGCCGCGCGGGCAGGGGATGAAAAATTCGAAGGACATGGAGATTGCCGTAAGGCGTGGATTAAGGCGACATTGTACGCGGTCGCCTTGCCGTGCCTTGCGGCGAGTATCGCGCGCGGGCGCGATGCGCTACCCGCGCGGCCCGCGCCCGTCAGCCCTTCGTTGCCGTATTCGAGGCTGACGGCGCGGTTGACGGGGCAGCGGACGGCCCGGAGGTCGAGGCCGGACACGCCACAGTCGCGCCGCGCGCCGGTGCCGACGCGAGGTTGCGCACAGCGGCGGCGATTTCTGTCGCAATCTGCTGGACCGCGCGCCGATGTCCTTCTGCAAGCGCATCGTAGCCGCCCGAAACCGGCTCGCTGACCACGCTGCGGCAGGTCAGCACGGCCTGCGTGCGCACGGCGCGCACGCTCCACACGGCATCTATCTGCGCGCGCGAGCCGGGCCACGACTCGAAGCGCTGCACGTTCACGCTGATGCGATAGACGGGCACGCGGTCCGGATACGGCGAGCCGTACACGTCGATCGTGCCCAGCTGCTGCGTCAGCGAACTGGACAACGCGCGGCGGATCTCGTCGCCCGGCAGCGACGCCCAGCGCTCCTGTTCGAGCACCTGCACCTGGGTCGGCCCGGTCTGCACGACAAACTGGTTTTTCGCCACTTGCGGCGGCACGTCGACGGGCGGCACTTCGATCAGGAACGCCGGGTTGCTCGCGGTGCGCACGGCATCCGGCGACGGGCCGCTCGCGGAGAGCGTGTAGAAATGGCTGGCCGGCGACGAACACGCGGCGAGCGCGGCAAGCAGGGCAGAAAGCGCGGCGGCGCGCATCGTTCGGGGGACGCGTGCAAACGTCATGGCTTGTCTCCTGATTTACCGCGCAGCAACGATTCGGGATGGCGTTCGAGATAGTCCGATAGCGCATTGAGCGACTGCAGCGTGCGCGTCAGTTCCTGCAGCGCCTGATGTACGTCGGATTGCAGCGGCGAGTCCTGCTGCAGCGTCGCCTCCGCCGAGCTGAACGTCTGCTTCGCAGCGGTGAGCGCGTCGCGCGTCTGCGGCAGCACTTCCTTGTCGAGTTGCGTGAACAGGTGGTCGGCGTTCTTCAGGGCGGCGTTCAGGTTGTTGCCGATCTGGTCGAACGGCACCTGATCGAGTTTCTTCGCGATATCGGCGATCTGCAGTTGCAGTTCGTCGAGCGAGTTCGGGATCGTCGGCAGTTCGATCGGGTCGCGCGTGATATCCACGGTTGCCTTGGGCGCCTTGGGGAACAGGTCGATCGCCACGTACAACTGGCCCGTCAGCAGGTTGCCCGTGCGCAACTGGCCGCGCAGGCCGTGATTGACGAGCGCGAGCAGCATTTTCTGGCTGGCGTCCGTGCCGGATTCGGGCACGGGCTGGCCGCGCGAGCGGCGGCGCAGGCGGTCAGGATAGAGATCCATCGTGACGGGCATGTTGAAGTTCTTCGTCTGCGGATCGTATTCGACGCCGATGTTCGTCACCTGGCCGAGCACGATGCCGCGGAAATCGACCGGCGCGCCGACGGACAGCCCGCGCAGCGACTGGTTGAAGTTCATCACGACGCGCACCGGCTCGCCGTCGGGCTCGCGCATCGCGTCGGCTTCGTCGGAGCCGAGGCGGAACGTCATGTTGTTCGGCGCCTGCACGCCGACCGCCTGGCCGGGCGGCGACTGGAACGCCAGCCCGCCGACGATCACCGTGGCCAGCGACTGCGTGTTCAGCTTGAAGCCACCCGAATCGAGCCGCACGTCGACGCCGCTCGCATGCCACCAGCGCGAGTTCGAGCCGACATACTGGTCGAACGGCGCGCTGACGAATACCTGCACGGTGACGCCCGTGCCGTCCTTGTCGAGCGAGAAACCCGTCACCTGGCCGACCTGCACGCGCCGGTAGAACACGGGCGAGCCGATATCGATCGAGCCGAGCGATTCGCCGCGCAGCGTGAACTGATGACCCTTCTGGTCGACGGTGACGGCGGGCGGCGATTCGAGGCCGACGAACTGCGTCTGCGTTTCCGTCGAGCGTCCGCCGTCCACGCCGATGTACGCGCCCGACAGCAGCGTGCCGAGCCCCGACACGCCGCTCGCGCCGATACGCGGGCGCACGACCCAAAAGCGGCTGTCCTTCACCGCGAAGTCTTCGGCTTCCTTCGTCAACTGCACTTCCACGTTCACGCGCGAGTGATTCTTCGCGAGCTTGATGGTCTTCACGAAGCCGATGTCGACGTCCTTGTACTTGACCTTCGTCTTGCCGGGCTCGAGTCCTTCCGCGCTGATGAAGCTGATGTTGATGGTCGGCCCTTTTTCGAGCACGGACTTCACGACCAGCCCGACGCCGATCAGCGCCGCGATCAGCGGAATCACCCAGACGAGCGAAGGCAGCCAACCCCGTTTCGTGACGATCTCGGGCTCGGGCACGGGGTCGTTCTTCGGCGGGCCGGAAGGTGGCGTCGGCGCTTGAGGGCTATTCATGTTTCGGGTCCTGAGGTGTTACGGCTTTTCGGCTTGTTTGCGGCGGCGTCGCCATGGTCGTTGTCCACGTCGTCCCAGATCAGGCGTGGATCGAATTGCATCGAGGCGATCATCGTCAGAATCACGACCGAGCCGAACGCGAGCGCGCCCGGTCCGGCCGTGATGACGGCGAGCGACTTGAAGCGCACCAGCGCGACTGTCAGCGTGATGACGAAGATATCGAGCATCGACCAGCGTCCGATGCGCTCGACGATCCGGTAGAGCTTGGTGCGTTCGAGCGGCCGCCAGCGCGAGTGGCGTTGCGCGGTGATGGTCAGCAGCGCGAGCACCGTGAGCTTGAGCATCGGCACGAGAATGCTCGCGACGAACACGATGATCGCCAGCGGCCAGTCGCCCGAGGTCCAGAAGTAGACGACGCCGCTCATGATCGTGTCGTCCTCCGCGCCCAGCAGCGAGGCCGTGTGCATCACGGGCAGCAGGTTCGCGGGAATGTAGAGCACGGCGGCGGCGATCAGCAGCGCCCAGGTGCGCATCAGGCTGTCGGGGTTGCGACGGTGCAGGATCGCCCCACAGCGCGTGCAGCGTTGATCCTTGACGCGCGCGCGGGGCTGCACGCGCGAGCACGCGTGACAGGCGACCAGACCGGCGCGCGAGGCCGTGATGTATTTCATCGGCCCGTCATCCCCGGTGCGGTGCGGGCGAATCATCGACATCGGGTGCGCCTGCCGCACGATCGTTGCGATCGTCGGGATTGCCGCCATCCGTGTCGTTGCGCGCCGCGTCCTCGCGTGCGTGGCGTTCACGCCGCGCCTGCAACACGCCGAGACTTTCGGCAACGTCCCACAGCGTGCGCGGGTCGAACGTGACGACCACGACGAACATCAGCGTGAGCGCGCCGAACGCGAACATCGCGGCTTCCGGAATCACCCGCGCGAGGCTCACCATCTTCACGATCGTCACCAGCACGCCGAGCATGAACACTTCTATCATGCCCCACGGGCGCACGAACTGAATCGCGCGCAGCACCTGGTTGAAGAGCGGCGGCACATAGCCCGCACGGATCGGCAGCAGCAGATAGAGTAGTGCGAGCAGTTCGGTGAGCGGAAACAGCGTGGTCGAGCAGAACACCATGATCGCGACGATCTGCATGTTTTCGTCCCACAGCGCGACGATAGCGCCGAGCAGACTCGTCTGCGACGTGATGCCGTTGGTCTCCAGTTCGACGATGGGGAAGCCCTGTGCGATCAGGAAGGTGATCAGCGCGGCGACCGTCATCGCCGTGATGCCGTCCAGCCGGCCCGATGCACTCCAGTACAGCATCGCGCCGCACCGCTGGCAGCGCGCAATCCGCCCGCGTCCAAGGCGCGGCTTCTGGAACAGCGCGTCGCATTCGTGACAGGCAATCAGGTGGTCATGTTCCATGCAGGCAATCGGGAGGCGATGTTGTTGTCGCGGTTGCGGTCGATGTCTTACAGATTGTTGCCGCGCAAGTGACTCGCATGTCACGGCCAGGGGCAATAGTATCAAAGCTCATCGCAGTGAGGCCTTACAGGTGGGTGCTCGCGGCGATGACAGCGTGTGCGGCGTTCGGCGGCTGGTTGTAGGCTTTGTCCGACAGATGCGGCACGCATCGGTAAAAGCGGGGTAGCAAGTTCCGCACCGCGCGCAATGGTGTCAGCCAGTTACCGCCGCTTGCGGTACGATGAGCGCCGCGCAGACCGTTGGCGCCGATGCTGGACGCGAGCGGAATAATGGCATCGCCCGGGTCGTTTAACTTTCATGTTGGCGTCGGATCCGTCATGGCACATACCTCTTCGTTTCATTCGTTCTCCGCGCGCGGTTCGTCATATACGTCGACGGCCATCGCGCTGCACTGGCTGATCGCGCTGCTGATCGTCTGCGGATTCGCCCTCGGCTGGGTGATGACGGACATTCCCGGTTTCACGCCGACCAAGCTCAAATACTTTTCGTGGCACAAATGGATCGGCGTGACCGTGTTCGCGCTGGTCATCATCCGCATTCTGTGGCGCGCGACGCATGCCACCCCGCCGATGCCCTCGCACATGCCCAAATGGCAGCGCGGCATTGCGCATCTCACGCACTTCCTGCTGTACGTGCTGATGGTCGTGATTCCTGTGTCGGGCTATCTGTACAGCTCCGCGGCGAACGTGCCCGTCGTCTATCTCGGTCTCGTGCCGCTGCCGCGCCTGATCGCGCCCGATCCGCATCTGAAGGAAGTGTTGAAGTCCGTTCACATCACGCTCAACTACACGCTGCTCGTGCTGGTCGTGCTGCATGTGCTGGCGGCGCTCAAGCATCAGATTCTCGATCGCGACGGACTGTTGTCGCGCATGATCCCTTTCCTCAAATAAGGACAAACATGAAGGTCTCGTTCTACCGCTACATGCTCGCCGCATTTGCGGCGGCGTCGCTGGGCGCGTCGGGCGGCGCGTTCGCGCAGGTCGACATGGGCAAAAGCACGGTCACGGCGATCTCGAAGCAGATGAACGTGCCTGTCGAAGGCAAGTTCAACAAGTTCACGGCGCAGATCGCGTTCGATCCGTCGAAACCGGCGGCTGGCAGCGCGCAAGTCACGGTCGACACATCGAGCTACGATCTTGGCGACGAAAGTTATAACGAGCAGGTGCGCGGCAAGGAGTGGTTCGATTCGAAAACCTTCCCGACGGCCACTTTTGTCTCGAGCGCGATTGCGCCCGCGGGCAGCAACCAGTTCAAGGTGACGGGCAAGCTGATGATGAAGGGCAAGTCGCAGACGGTCGTCGTGCCTGTCACGGTGACGAAGCAGGGCGCTGCGCAGGTGTATGACGGCGCGGTGACCGTCAAGCGGTCGCAGTTCGACATCGGCACGGGCGAATGGAAGGACACGTCAGTGGTCGCAGACGACGTGACGATCAAGTTTCACATCGTCGCGGCAGGCAAGTGAACCGTAGCATGCAGACAGAAAGGAGAATGAATTGAAAACGATGCTCTTGGTTATGGCTGGCGCGCTGACGTCGTCGGTGGCGGCAGGCGCGTTTGCTGCCGATACTTATCAGCTCGATCCGACGCACACCTATCCGAGCTTTGAGTCCGACCACATGGGTGGGGTGTCGACGTGGCGTGGCAAGTTCACGAAAAGTTCGGGCACGGTGACGCTCGATCGTGCTGCGAAGACGGGCACGGTGGATGTCACGGTGGATACGTCTTCGATCCAGACGGGGAATACGAAGCTTGACGAGCATCTGCGGTCGGGCGATTTTTTCGATGTGGCGAAGTATCCGACGGCGACTTTCAAAGGGACGGCGATCAAGTTTGATGGCGATACGCCTGTTGGGGTTGATGGTCAGTTCACACTGAAGGGTGTCACGAAGCCGCTGAATCTGAAGATCGAATCGTTCAAATGTATTCAGCATCCTGTGCTGAAGCGCGAGGTGTGCGGTGTCGAGGCGACGGGGGAGTTCAATCGCGCGGACTATGGGATGGATTTTGGTACTAAATATGGATTTAGCATGAAGACGGTGCTGCATATTCAGGCTGAAGGGATCAAGCAGTAGGCGCCTTGGCGGCGCGGTTTGGTTTTGGTTTTTGGTTTTTGGTCTGTCTGCGACGCTGGGTGGTTTGCTAGTGATTTCGCTGGGATCCGCGATTTGTTAGCGTGCTTCAGGCGTCGCCGTTTGGTGTTTTGGTCTTTGCGCTGGCATCCGTGGTTTGCCTTTTCGCTGGCATCCGCGAATTGTTAGCGTGCTTCACGCGTCGCCCCTGTGCGGGG
>NZ_JAGUUD010000198.1:0-8938 GCF_020177535.1 Paraburkholderia sp. XV
GCGGCGGCAAAGAAAAGTAGGTGCCGCCCCGCACAGGGGCGACGCCTGAAGCGCGATAACGAATCGCGGATGCCAGCAAAAAGATCAAAACACACGACCGGCGACGGACAAACACCACAACGCGGCGGCGAGCAAAAAAAACCTAGGTCGCCAGCCGATCCCAAACCCCGTCCCCCACTCAAACTTTTGTCCATGCAAGAATAACTAACCGACCAGAAAGCAGAAAGCAGAAAGCAGGAAACAGAAAGCCCCGCAAGCGCCCGGCAAGGAGACAATCCATGAGCCACGACCACGACCACACCCCCCAACCCCCAATCAACTGGCGCGACCACGGCGTCAAAGTCATCAAGGGCGACCAGCTCGACACCAACACCCCGCAAACCCCCGGCATGAACCGCGCCGCCGCGATCAACGCCGCGCGCGCCGGCGCTCAGAAGCTATGGGCGGGCACCGTGACCATTCACCCGAATGCGAAAACCGGCGCCCACCACCACGGCGCGCTAGAAAGCGTGATCTACGTCGTCCGCGGTCACGCCCGCATGCGCTGGGGCGAGCATCTGGAATTCACCGCCGAAGCCGGCCCCGGCGACTTCATCTTCGTGCCGCCGTATGTCCCGCATCAGGAAATCAACGCCAGCACCGACGATCCCCTCGAATGCGTACTTGTGCGCAGCGACAACGAAGCCGTCGTCGTGAACCTGAACATCGACGCCGTCGAACAACCCGAAACGGTCTATTGGGTCGACCCGATCCACAAGCACCCGCACGATCATTGACCCACCGCAAACCCAGGTCCAACGCCCGTATGACGCCGACCCTTTCGCTGCGCCCCCGCCTCGTCACACTGTATGCCGCACTGGTGAGCGCCAACCTCGCCGCGTGGGCGTGGGCGCTGATCGCGTTTCGCGACTATCCGCTGCTGCTCGGCACCGCATTGCTCGCCTACGGCTTCGGCCTGCGGCATGCCGTCGACGCCGACCACATCGCCGCGATCGACACCGTCACACGCAAGCTGATGCAGGAAGGCAAGCGGCCGCTCGGCGTCGGACTGGCATTTTCACTCGGACATTCGACCATCGTGATCGTCGCCACCGTCGGCATCGCCTTGACCGCCCTGTCGCTGCATGGGCGCTTCGAGGCCTTTCATGCCGTGGGCGGGACGATCGGCACGATGGTGTCGTCGGTCTTTCTGCTCGTGCTCGCAGGCGTCAACCTGGTCATCCTGCGCGACGTGTGGCGCCGCTACCGGCACGTCCAGCAAGGCGGAGAACTGACGCACGAAGACGCCGCGCGCGGTGCGCCCGCCGGTCTGCTGTCGCGCGCGCTGAAGCCCCTGTTCCGGCTCGTCACGAAGAGCTGGCATATGTACCCCGTCGGCGTGCTGTTCGGCCTCGGCTTCGACACGGCGACGGAAATCGGCCTGCTCGCCATCGCCGCCGCCGAAGCAGGCAAAGGCCTGCCGCTCTACTCGATCCTCGTGTTTCCCGCGCTCTTTACGGCAGGCATGACGCTCGTCGATTCGACCGATAACGTGCTGATGGTCCACGCCTATAGCTGGGCCATGGACGACCCGAAGCGCAAGCTCTACTACAACGCGAGCATCACATTCGTGTCGGCCGTGGTCGCGATCGCGATCGGCGGCATCGAGGCACTCGGCTTGCTCTCGGACAAGCTCGGACTCAGCGGCGGCGCATGGGACGCGGTGGCCGCCGTCAACGAACGCTTCGGCATGCTGGGCTATGGCATCGTCAGCCTGTTCATGCTGTGCTGGGTCGGCTCGGTTTTGTTTCATCGCTGGCGCAAGCCCGCGCCGCTCGGCCAGTAACACCGCCGCCCGGGCGCCGGAACCGCCGCCCCAGCGCGCAGCCCGTTGCAGGCATGCGCCGCGCCGTTGTGCGCACGACACAGCTGCCGCCGGGAATCGTATGAAGGCAGGCGCGTGCGGCAGCGAATGCTCCCAATCCAGAGGCAATCGCTTACACTGAACCCGCATCAACGCCGCACTACCACCGCAGCGCCTCGCAACAGCACGCGTGGCGTCCCAACAGAACGGATCGGACCACCATCGATGAAGAATTCCGCGGACCCGCGTTTTGCGCCTCGCCCGGCAGAAGCACTCGATCTGGAGGCGGCACGCCGCAGCGCCGACGCCCACGGCAATCACGCCATCGACGAATTTCTCGCCGGCCGCCTGACGCGCCGCGAACTGCTGCGTTATGCGAGCGTGATCGGCATGTCGCTTGCGGGCGGCGGATTGCTCGCGCCGCGCAGCGCTCGGGCGCAAGGCGCGGCGGGCGCCAACGCGACGATCCGGGTCGCGCATCTCACGCCCACGGGCGCCGTCGATCCGATGACGGTCACCGACTCCGCGAGCCTCTGCCTGCTCAATCAGACCGGCGAATTCCTGATCGACGACGACGGCGAAAAGCAAACGCTCAAACCCGTGCTCGCGCTGTCGTGGAAGCCGAACGACAAGGGCGATGTGTGGACCTTCAAGCTGCGTGAGAACGTGAAGTTCCATGACGGCCAGCCCTTCACCGCGAAGGACGTCGCCGCAACCTTCGACCGCCTCGCCGACCCCGCCGCCGGCTCGGCCGCGCTTTCGACACTCAAGGGCGTGCTGTCGAAGGGCGGCACGAAAGTCGTCGACGATCACACGGTTGCATTCCATCTCGACGCGCCCAACGGCAACTTCCCGTACTACGTTTCGTCGGACAACTACAACGCCGTGATTCTGCCCGCGAACTATGCGGGCAACTACGAGAAAACCTTCATCGGCACCGGGCCGTTCAAGCTCGAAAAGTACCAGGCCAAAGTCGGCGTGTCGTTCGTGCGCAATCCCGACTACTGGGGCGAAAAAGCGCTGCCGCAGCGCGTGCAGTTCACCTTCTACGCGGACCAGCAGGCGCAGATTCTCGCCCTGCAAGGCCATCAGGCCGACGTGATGCCGACGTTCACGGTGCAGGGCGGCCAGGGGTTGATCAACAATCCCGAGTTCAAGGTGGTCGGCGTGAAGTCGAGCGCGCACCGGCAGATTCACATGCGCGTCGACAGCCCGCAGTTCAAGGACAAGCGCGTGCGCCAGGCGCTCGCGCTGTCGCTCGATCGCGACGTGATCGTCAAGGGACTCTTCAAGGGCCGCGCGCAGCCCGGCAACGACAGCCCGTTCGCGCCTGTGTTTCCGTCGTCGGATGCGGGCGCGCCGCAGCGCAAGATCGACGTCGCGAAGGCGAAGCAGCTGCTCGCGCAGGCGGGCGTGCCGAACGGTTTCGACGTGACGCTCACGACCGAGAAGTTCATGGAGATTCCCGACCTCGCCGTCGTCGTGCAGAACTATGCGAAGGCCGTGGGCATCCGCATCAACCTGAAGGTCGAGAGCCAGTCGCAGTACTACGGCTCGGGCACGCCTGGCAAATCCGACTGGCTCGACTCGCCGCTCGGCATCACCGATTACGGTAGCCGCGGCGTGCCGAACGTATTCCTCAATGCACCGTTGACGAGCACGGGCACATGGAACGCCGCGCACTTCAAGAACCCCCAGTACGACAAGCTGGTCGCCGATTATGTCGCCGCGCTCGATATCGCCGCACAGAAGAAAGTGTCGGCGCAGATCCAGACACTGCTGCTCGACGAGACGCCCGTGATCTTCCCGTTCTTCTACGACCAGTTGATCGCCGCGCGCAAGCAGTTGAACGGCGTGCGCTTCACGGCCATCGCGCAGCTGTATTTCGATCGCGCGACGCTCGCCTGATTGCGCACCACGCTGCGAGCAAGGAACATCGATGTCGACCACGGTTTCCGCTTCCATCGCTCGTGGCCCGCGCGGCAGCGCAATGCGCGTCTTGCGCTTCATCGGGACGCGTGTCGGGCTGTCGTTGATCACGCTGTGGCTGCTGTCGGTGATCGTGTTCGCGGGCGGCCAGCTGCTGCCCGGCGATATCGGCCGCGCGATACTCGGCCCGCTCGCCGATGCGCGCGCAGTGGCCGCGCTCAATCATCAGCTCGGCGCGGATCGTCCTCTGCTTACGCAATACACGCAGTGGATCACGCACTTCGTGCAAGGCGACATGGGCCTGTCGTACACGTATCGCGAGCCGGTCGCGTCGTTCGTCGGCAGTGCGCTGGCGAACTCGGCGAAGCTCGGTTTTCTGGCGTTCATCTTGGTGGTGCCGCTCGGCATCGCGGGCGGCGTATGGGCCGCGATGCACGCGGGACGCTGGCTCGACCGCACGATCAGCATCGTCGGCCTGTCGGCTACCGTCGTGCCCGAGTTCGTGTCGTCGATCGTGCTGATACTCGTGTTCGGCGTATGGCTGCAATGGCTGCCCATCGACGCAACGTATCCGCCCGACGCGGGCATCTTCACGCAACTGAAGCATCTCGTCCTGCCCGTCCTGCCGCTCGTGTTCGTGTTCTTCGGCTACATCGCGCGGATGGCGCGCGCGGGCACGGTCGAGGCGCTCGACGCCGACTACACGCGCACCGCGATTCTGAAGGGATTGCCGCCGCATATCGTGATCGGCCGGCACGTGCTGCGCAACGCCTTGCTGCCGACCATCACCGTCGCGGCGACGCAGCTCGGCTACATGATCGGCGGACTGGTCGTCGTGGAGACGCTGTTCCACTATCAGGGCATCGGCTCGCTGATCTACAACGCAGCGAAGTCCAAAGACTTCCCGATGCTCGAAGGCGGCGTGCTGACCATCGGCGTGGTCTACACGGTCGCCAATCTCGTCGCCGATGCGCTATACGTGCTGCTCAATCCGCGCTTGCGCGTAGGGAGCGCCGAATGAGCACGACGGCTTCGCCTCCGCCCTCGTCGAACACGCCCGCACCCGCGCCCGCCGCACCGCGCGCGCGAGACACACGCTACGACACGCTGCGCGTGCTGCTGCGCTCGCCGACCTTCGTCGTCGGCGCGGCGATCGTGCTGTGGTGGATCGTCTGCGCGATTGCGGGGACATGGGTCGCGCCGCTCGATCCCTACGCGTCCGATCCTCTGAATTCGCTCGCGCCGCCCGCGGCAGGCCACTGGTTCGGCACCGATCAGCTGGGCCGCGACGTGCTGTCGCGCGTGATCGTCGGCGCGCGGGACATTCTCACCATCGCGCCGCTCGCAACGCTGCTCGGCACGCTGGCGGGGACGGCGCTCGGCCTCACGGTCGGTTACTTCGACGGCTGGGTCGACAACGTGATTGGACGCGCGATCGACGCCGTGCTCGCGCTGCCGCTCGTGATCGTCGCGCTGCTCGCGCTGGCCGCGGTGGGCGCGTCGAACCTCACGGTGATCCTAGTGATCGGCATCACGTTCACGCCAATCACCGCTCGCACCGTGCGCGCGGCCGTGTTCGCCGAACGCCATCTCGACTATGTCGCTGCGGCCCAGCTGCGCGGCGAGAACGCGTTCTACATCATGTTCGCGGAAATCCTGCCGAACGTGCTGCCGCCCATCATCGTCGAAGCGACGGTGCGTCTCGGCTATGCGATCTTCGCGGTCGCCACGCTGTCGTTCCTCGGCTTCGGCATCCAGCCGCCTTCCGCCGACTGGGGCCTCGCGCTCTCCGAGTCGTACACGCTGATGGCGGGCGGCGCCTGGTGGACCGTCGTGTTCGACGCAGCCGCGATTGCGTCGCTGGTGGTCGGCGTGAACCTGATCGCCGATGCTGTCCAAGGAGCCGTCGACGGATGAACGGTCCCTCTTCGCCTGCGCCGCCCGCTTCGTTTCCCGCCTTCGATGTATCGAAGAGCGAGCGGGCCGACGCGCTCACGATCGTCGGGCTGACGGTCGCGTATCGCACGCGCGGACGCGAGCGCGAGGTGCTGCAAGACGTGTCGTTCCGCATCAGGCGCGGTGAATCGTATGGGCTTGTCGGCGAATCGGGCTGCGGCAAGTCGACGGTCGCGATGGCGACGCTGCGCTATCTGGCGCGCAACGGGCGTGTAAAGGCGGGACGCATTTCGATTGCGGGCAAGGAAGTGCATTCGCTCGACGCCGCCGCGTTGCGCGAATTGCGTGCGAACAGAATATCGATGGTCTATCAGGACCCGTCGCGCGCGCTCAATCCATCGCTGACGATCGCGCGCCAGGTGGCCGAAGCGTTCGAGGCATCCGGCGCGACTAGCGAAGATGCGCTGAAGCAAACGGCCGACATGCTGCGCAAGGTGCGCATCGCCGAGCCCGAGCGCGTGATGGACAGTTATCCGCATCAGCTGTCGGGCGGCATGCAGCAGCGCGTCGTGATTGCGATGGCGCTCGCGTCGAAACCCGCGCTGCTGATTCTCGACGAACCGACGACAGGCCTCGACGCGACGGTCGAAGCCGAAGTGCTCGATCTCGTCGCGCAACTGCGCGACGAGTTCCACACAGCCGTGCTGTTCATCAGCCACAACCTCGCGGTGATCGGCCGGATGTGCGAGCGCGTCGGCGTGCTGTACGCGGGCAAGCTCGTCGAAGAAGGCGCCACGCAAGACGTGTTCGCGCGGCCGCGCCATCCGTACACAGTCGGCCTGTTGCGCTGCCTGCCGACCGTCGGCCGCAGTAAGGACACTGACCGGCTCGACACGATTGCGGGCAGCCTGCCGCAGCCGGGTTCCGTCGCGCAGGGCTGCATCTACGCGGAGCGCTGCCGTCTCGCCGACGACCGCTGCCGGCGCGAAGCCCCGCCGCCGTATCGCGTGAGCGCGCGGCATGGCGATCAGATGTCGCGCTGCCACTACCACGAGCGCGCGATGGAACTGCCGCGCCTTACGTCCGTCGATGCGCCCGCTCAAGCTTTCGGCAACGCAGGACATGCAGCACGCGACGCCTCGCCCGTGCTGCGCGCGGAAAACGTCTCGAAGACATTCCACGTCGGGGGCGCGGCGCTGCGCGCTGTCCACGATGTATCGCTCGAACTCGCGAAGGGCGAGACGCTGGGTCTCGTCGGCGAATCGGGCAGCGGCAAGACGACGCTCGCGAAGTTGCTGCTCGGCCTCGTATCGCCCGATGCGGGCAGCGTGATCGAACTCGACGGCACGCCTTTGCCGGCACGCGTCACGCATCGCAACGACGAACAGGTGAAGTCGCTGCAGATCGTGTTCCAGAATCCCGACTCGGCGCTCAATCGCGCGCACTCGGTCAGACGGCTGATCGGCCGCGCGTTGTCGCGCCTGTCCGCGCTGCACGGCGACGCGCGCGAGGAAAGACTGGCGTCGCTGGCGCAGGCTGTCAGGCTGCCTGACCGTTATCTGGGCTCGCGCACGCGGCAACTGTCGGGCGGTCTGAAGCAGCGCGTCGCGATTGCGCGCGCGTTCGCGGGCGATCCGCGCATCGTCGTCTGCGACGAGCCGACTTCCGCGCTCGACGTGTCCGTGCAGGCCGCGATCCTCAATCTGCTCGCCGATCTGCAGCGCGATCGCAGCGTGAGCTATGTGTTTATCTCGCACGATCTGAATGTCGTGCGCTACCTGTCCGATCGCATCGCGGTGCTGTACGTCGGCCGCCTGCTGGAGATCGGGCCCGCGTCGGCCGTGTTCGGCGGCCCGCATCATCCTTATACGGAAGCGTTGTTGTCGTCGGTGCCCGCGCTCGACCCGCACGATAGCGAAGCACCGCATGGCGCGAAGCCGCAGCGCATCCGCCTTGCCGGCGAACTGCCGAGCCCCGCCGCGCCGCCTTCGGGTTGCGTGTTTCATACACGCTGTCCGCGCAAGCTGGGGGCGATCTGCGAGCAGCAGGACCCGCCCTGGGCCGATGCCGGCGACGCGCATCGCATCCGCTGCCACATCCCCGTCGACGAATTGCGCGTGCTTCAGCGCCGCAACTGATCCCCTGCCCCGGCGCCGCATGCTCGCGCGCTGAAACGAAAAATCGCGTGATTCGAGGCCTGCGTTTCAGGTCCGAAACGTTTTTTGCGCGTTTCGATGCGCGCGCAACGGAGCGGTCACGCGAATGCCACGCGCGGCGGGCGTTCGCGCCCAATGGCATGTTTATCGCTAAATCACGCTCACGCATGGGGTTGCGTCGGGATCGACAAACCCTCGGCAGCGCTGCTTCGCGCCGTCACGACGAACGGCGAAACGGCGCGCAGAACGGACAGTCGATCCCGCGTCGGGCGGATGAAGCGTCAGCGCATCTGCCTGGCCATGTGGGGCTCGCACGCGGCCCGGCGCCGACAGTCAACGATAACAACTGGCGCCGGGCACATCAGAAGCCGCAGGCAGCGGATGACAGGCAGGGCGCATCGCGCGCGACATGACGTCGAAAACGGCGCGCGCCGCGAACCTGAAGAGCGACGAAAGCGCCGCCCGCCGCCGATCGGCTCAGCGCGTGCAATACGAACAAACGGGACAAGCGACAAGCAGTGAATAAGAAATGACGGCTTGCGGGGGTCGTCGTTTCCTCGGGAGAGGTGCGATGAAGAACAAATCATTTGATACGTACTACTACAAGGTTAAACGGGGTACGGCAACCTTCGTGGTTGGCGCGGGGACTTTCCTGGCGGCCCAGTTCGTTCAGGCCGCATCCGCGGACGACGTGATTCCGAAGTGGATCGTCACAGCCGATGCTCTGCTGCCTGCCAGCGGAGCGTCGGCTGCGATGCAACCGGCACAGGACGGTACGGCATCGACGGGCGTGGAGTCCGGCACGACCACGGCAGCCGACGATGCGGCGTCAGTGTTTCTGCTCAACACATGTATTGGTAACGCTGGCAACTGCGCGCCCAACGGCGGACGTGGCAGCGGTGCAGGCGCGAGCGCGGGCGCGGCTGCCGCTGGGTCTTCGGGTTCGTCGGCTTCGGGCGGCGCGGCTTCGGGCGGCGGCGGGTTTGGAGCGGCAGCAGGCCCGAGCGGCAATTCGAGCGGCGGTGGGCATGGCGGTGGGCATGGCGGTGGTAGCGGGAATGGTGGTAGCGGGAATGGTGGTGGCGGTGGCGGTGGCGGTGGCGGTGGTGGCGGT
>NZ_JAGUUD010000199.1:0-8916 GCF_020177535.1 Paraburkholderia sp. XV
CGGCGGCAAAGAAAAGTAGGTGCCGCCCCGCACAGGGGCGACGCCTGAAGCACGATAACGAAGCGCGGATGCCAGCGAAAAGGCCAAACGCGCGAACGGCGACGCCTGAAGCACGATAACAAAGCCCGGATGCCAGCAAAAAAAAGCAAACACAAACAGCCCACCCAGCGTCGCAGACAAAAACCGCTAATTTTGACCACACGCCCCCCAACCCCCAGATATCAGTTAGGATAAAAGCGAGCGTTTTCCGCGGAAAACCGTCTTCCCCCGGTGAAACCGACGGGCCCAAACGGGAAAACGCCCTGCACCGCGCGGTGCCCCCGGACACGGTCCTGCCACGCACGTGGTGTATCCTTAACACTCTGCAACAGCGCGTCCAGCTTTCCGGGCGCACCACCATGAACGATTCGTATCCCAGTCGACGCCATACCAGCGACAAACCCCAGGAAAAACGCTCCCTCCTCGAGCGATTGACCGACTTCATCTCGCCCGAGCCCGATTCTCGCGGTGAACTTCTCGAAATCCTGCAGGACGCGCACGAACGCAATCTGATCGACGCAGATTCGCTGTCGATGATCGAAGGCGTCTTCCAGGTTTCCGAGCTCTGCGCGCGCGACATCATGATCCCGCGCTCGCAAATGGACGCGATCAACATCGCGGACGCCCCCGACGAATTCATTCCGTACATGCTGGAAAAAGCGCACTCGCGCTATCCCGTGTATGAAGGCAATCGCGACAACGTGATCGGCGTGCTGCTCGCGAAAGATCTGCTGCGCTACTACGCCGAAGACGAAGCCGACGTGCGCGGCATGCTGCGCCCCGCTGTGTTCATCCCCGAATCGAAGCGCCTGAACGTCCTGCTGCACGACTTCCGCGTCAACCGCAATCACATCGCGATCGTCGTCGACGAATACGGCGGCGTCGCGGGCCTGATCACGATCGAGGACGTGCTGGAGCAGATCGTCGGCGACATCGAGGATGAATACGATTTCGACGAAGAAAGCGGCAACATCATCGCCTCGCCCGACGGACGCTACCGCGTGCGCGCCCTGACCGAGATCGAGCAGTTCAACGAAGAGTTCGGCACGCACTATTCCGACGAGGAAGTCGACACGATCGGCGGCCTTGTCACGCACCACTTCGGACGCGTGCCGCATCGCGGCGAGAAAGTGAAGCTCGACGACCTGATCTTCGAAGTGCTGCGCGCCGACGCGCGCCAGATCCACATGCTGCTCGTGCGCCGCGATCCGCTCGCGGGGCAGCGCGAACGCGACGCCCAGCACGTGCAGACCTGATTCCCCCGTTTCCCTGAAGCCGACCACGCAAGAATGGCCGACCCGATCACTTCCCGTCTGCGCCGCGGCGTGACGTCCGACGCAGCCGATGCAAACATCGGGCGCGCCCGGACGTTGCCGTGGTGGCACTACCTCGCCGCCGCAGCCGCCGGCGCGCTCAATACGCTGTCCTTCGCGCCCACGCCGCACGGCGGCTGGCTCGAACTCGCGATCTTCGTCTTCTTCTTCGTGTGGCTCACGCGCACCACGGGCTGGAAAAGCGCGGCCCTAACGGGCTTCGCGTTCGGCTTCGGCAATTACGTGACAGGCGTGTGGTGGCTGTACGTGAGCATGCACTTCTATGGCGGCATGCCGGCGCCCCTCGCGGGCACGGCACTCGTGCTGTTCTCGCTGTATCTCGCCGTCTATCCGGCGCTTGCGGCAGGCGTCTGGTCGTTCTGCGCAGGACACGCGCGCAACGGCAAGCTCGTCGACGATCAGCCGTTTTCGCCGACCTGGCACGGCGCCTTTGCGTTCGCGAGTGCGTGGGCGATCGGCGAATGGCTGCGCGGCACGGTGTTCACCGGCTTTCCGTGGCTCGCGAGCGGTTACGCGCAGGTCGATGGGCCGTTTGCAGGATTCGCGCCGATTGTCGGCGTATACGGCGTCGGCTGGGTGCTGGCGCTCGCCGCCGCGCTGATCGCGCAGGCCGTGCTGCGTTCGCTCACAACGAAAAACGGTAACGCACCCGCTGCGCCACGCGCCACGCGCGTCGCGGTGCCCGCCGTCATCGCCGTCGCGCTGATCGCAGCGGGCCTCGTCCTGCCGCTCGTTTCGTGGACGACGCCCGCCAACGCGACGCTGACCGTGCGCCTCCTGCAAGGCAACGTGAAGCAGGACATGAAGTTCGAAGAGTCGGGCGTGAAAGCGGCCATCGACGAATATCAGCGGATGATCACCGCGAAGCCCGCCGATCTCATCGTCACGCCGGAAACAGCCATCCCCGTGCTCGCGCAGGCGATTCCCCAGTCGTTCGCGCTGGCGGTGCGCAATTTCGCCGATTCGACGCATTCGTCGATCCTGTTCGGCGCAGTCGGCGGAACCATCACGCCGGAAGGACGCGTCGTCGATTACACCAACAGCCTGTTCGGCATCACGCCGGGCCAGCCGGGCGTGTTTCGCTACGACAAGCATCATCTCGTGCCGTTCGGCGAGTTCGTGCCGTGGGGCTTCCGCTGGTTCGTGAATCTGATGAACATTCCGCTCGGCGATTTCGCGCGCGGCGCGCCCGTGCAGAAACCGTTTGTCGTGCGCAACCAGCCAGTCGCCGTCGATATCTGCTACGAAGACATCTTCGGCGAGGAAATCGCGCGCACGGTCCGCGAGAGCGACATGCCGGCGGGCGTCCTCGTCAATTCGACGAATCTCGCGTGGTTCGGCGACACGATCGCGCTCGACCAACATCTGCAGATCGCGCGCATGCGCTCGCTCGAAACGGGCCGTCCCATGCTGCGCGCGACGAACACAGGCGCAACGGCCGCAATCGACGCGCGCGGCAACGTCATCGCGCGCCTGCCCACATTTACCCAGGGTTCGATCGAAACGACCGTGCAAGGCACGACGGGCTTCACGCCGTACGTGACGAGCGGCAACAACACGGTGCTCGCCGTGTCGCTGCTGTTCCTCGCATTTGGTTTCGCGTTCGGTCCGGGCCGCGTCCGGTCGGGCCGCGATCGGTCGGGCCGCGTTCGGTCGGGCCGCGATCGGTCCGGCGGGTCGAAAAAGAACGGCGACACGAACAACAACGCCTGACGTCAAAATGGACGGGGAGCGCAGCACAGAACGCACGCAAAAGCGCCACGACGCGCCCCCGTCGCATCACCGGGCCCCAGAAAGTCTCAAGCCACCGGCAATCCGGTAAAATTCAGGGTTTTACAGCACTGGGCCGCGCAACCGGCCGGCTATGGAGCGGACGGCCAGCACGACCGGCGCGCCCCACGCCGCACGGTATCCGCGTCCTGCCTGAAAGGCACCCTTCAAGGCACTTCATGCTCACGTTTCAGCAAATCATCCTGACGCTGCAATCCTATTGGGACAAGCAGGGTTGCGCGCTGCTCCAGCCGATCGACATGGAAGTCGGCGCGGGCACTTCCCACGTCCACACGTTCCTGCGCGCGGTCGGCCCCGAGCCGTGGCGGGCAGCCTACGTCCAGCCGTCGCGCCGCCCGAAGGACGGCCGCTACGGCGAGAACCCGAACCGTCTGCAGCACTACTACCAGTATCAGGTCGTGCTGAAGCCGGCTCCGGAAAACATCCTCGACCTGTACCTCGGCTCGCTCGAAGCGCTCGGCTTCGACCTGAAGCAGAACGACGTGCGCTTCGTCGAGGACGACTGGGAAAACCCGACGCTCGGCGCGTGGGGCCTCGGCTGGGAAGTGTGGCTCAACGGCATGGAAGTGACGCAGTTCACCTACTTCCAGCAAGTTGGCGGCCTCGACTGCAAGCCGGTGCTCGGCGAAATCACGTACGGTCTCGAGCGTCTCGCGATGTATCTGCAGAAGGTCGAGAACGTCTATGACCTCATCTGGACCGAGTGGGAAGAACAAGGCCCGAACGGTCCTGAGATGCGCCGCCTCACGTATGGCGACGTTTATCACCAGAACGAAGTCGAACAGTCGACATATAACTTCGAGCACGCGAACACCGACCTGTTGTTCACGTTCTTCAACAGCTACGAGAGCGAAGCGAAGCGCATGATCGAAGTGCCGCTCGCGCTGCCCGCTTACGAACTCGTGCTGAAGGCTGCTCACACATTCAATCTGCTCGACGCGCGCGGCGCGATCTCCGTGACGGAGCGCGCGGCGTATATCGGCCGCATTCGCGCGCTGTCGCGCCTCGTTGCGCAGGCTTACTACGACTCGCGCGAAAAGCTCGGCTTCCCGATGCTCGGCAATCCCGTGCACGGCGTGCCCGGCCTCACCACCGACGAACAGGAAGCCGCGATGCCCGCTTGGGCGCCGCCGCTCAAAGCCGAACGCAAGATCGACCAGGACTGACGAGACCAAGAAGACATGACGCAATCCCATCAAGCCACCCTGCTCGTCGAACTGCTGACCGAGGAACTGCCGCCCAAAGCGCTAGCGCGCCTGGGCGATGCGTTCGCGGAAGGCATCGCGCAACGTCTCGCCGCGCGCGATCTGATCGAAGGCGAACTGTCGTTCGAGCGTTACGCCACGCCGCGCCGGCTCGCGGTCACGATCAAGAACGTACGCAGCGTCGCGCCGGAAAAACACGTGCGCGAGAAAGTGCTGCCCGTTTCCGTCGCGCTCGATGCGAACGGCCAGCCCACGCCGCCGCTCGCGAAGAAGCTCGCGGCGCTTGGTTTCCCCGATTTCTCGGTGAACGATCTCGAACGTGCGAACGACGGCAAGGCTGACGCGTTTTTCCTGCGCTATGCGGCGCCCGGCGCGACCCTCGCCGAAGGCCTGCAGACGGCGCTCGACGAAACGCTCGCCAAGCTGCCCATTCCGAAGGTCATGACGTATCAGCGGCCGGACGGCTCGAACGTGCAGTTCGTGCGCCCGGTGCATCGTCTGACGGTGCTGCATGACAAAGAGGTCGTGCCCGTCACCGCGTTCGGCATCGATGCCGACGACACGACGCTCGGTCATCGCTTCCTGTCCGAAGGCTTCGTGCAGATCCAGCATGCGGATCACTACGCCGAAACGCTGATGCATCGCGGCCACGTCGTGCCGAATTTCTCGGACCGCAAGGAAACCATCCGCACGCATCTGCTCGCGCAGGCAAACGGCGACCAGGTCGTGATGCCCGAGTCGCTGCTCGACGAAGTGACGTCGCTGGTCGAATGGCCCGTCGTCTACGCGTGCACGTTCGAGGACGAGTTCCTGCAGGTGCCGCAGGAATGCCTGATCCTCACGATGCAGACCAACCAGAAATACTTCGCGCTCACCGACGCGAACGGCAAGCTGCGTTCGCGCTTTCTGATCGTGTCGAACATCGAGACGAAGACGCCGGCCGAGATCGTCGAAGGCAATGAGCGCGTCGTGCGCCCGCGCCTCGCCGACGCGAAGTTCTTCTTCGAACACGACAAGAAGAAGCCGCTCGCGGACCGCGTGCCGCAACTCGCGAACGTCGTCTATCACAACAAGCTCGGCTCGGCGCTGCAACGCGTGGAGCGGGTCGAGGCGCTGGCGGGCGCGATCGCGCAGATGACCGGTGCGGACGTCTCGCTCGCGAAGCGTGGCGCGCATCTCGCGAAGGCCGACCTGTTGACCGACATGGTCGGAGAATTCCCCGAGCTGCAAGGCACGATGGGCACGTACTATGCGCGCCACAACGGCGAGCCGGAAGAAGTCGCGCTCGCGTGCTCGGAACACTATCAGCCGCGCTTCTCCGGCGACGCTTTGCCGTCGACGGTAACGGGCACGATCGTCGCGCTCGCGGACAAGCTCGAAACGCTGGTCGGTATCTGGGGCATCGGCCTGCAACCGACGGGGGAAAAAGATCCGTTCGCGCTGCGCCGTCACGCGCTCGGCGTGCTGCGTATTCTGGTCGAAAAGCAAATGCCGATCGACCTCGTCGAACTGTTGCGGGTCACCTATGCGCAATTCGCAAACGTGCCGAACGTCGCCGATTCGACGCAAGCCATTTACGAGTTCTGTATCGACCGTCTGCGCGGCCAGTTGCGGGAACGCGGCTATTCGGCGGGCGAGGTGGATGCCGTGCTCGCGCTGAACCCGACGCGCTTCGACGACATCGTTGCGCGTCTGGATGCCGTGCGCGAATTCGCGGCGCTGGCGGAAGCGGCGTCGCTCGCGGCTGCGAACAAGCGCATTTCGAACATCCTGAAGAAGTCGGAAGGCGCGCACGCGAACGGCGTGCAGACCACGCTGCTCGTCGAAGCAGCCGAAAAGGCGCTGCATGCGCAACTCGAACAGGTTGCGCCGCGTGTGCAGTCGCAACTCGCCGAACGTCAATACACGGGCGCGCTGTCGGCGCTCGCCGCGCTGCGCGAACCCGTCGACACGTTCTTCAACGACGTGATGGTCAACGCCGAAGACCCGGCGCTGCGAGCGAACCGCCTTGCGCTGCTCAGCGCGCTCCATCAACAGATGAACTGCGTCGCGGACATTTCGCGTCTGGCAGCCTGAGCGACGCATCATGGGGACCGCAAAGAAACTGGTAGTGCTCGATCGGGACGGCGTGATCAACGCCGACTCGGACGCGTTCATCAAATCGCCCGACGAGTGGGTCGCGCTGCCCGGCAGCCTCGAAGCAATCGCGCGGCTCAATCAGGCCGGTTATCGCGTCGCGATTGCGACGAATCAGTCGGGCATCGGCCGGGGCCTGTTCGATATGGACGCGCTCAACGCGATGCATCTGAAGATGCATCGCGCAGCGGCCGCCGTCGGCGGGCGTATCGACGCCGTGTTCTTCTGCCCGCACACGGCCGACGACCACTGCGAATGCCGCAAGCCGAAGCCCGGCATGCTGAAGATGATCGCGGAGCGCTTCGAGATCGAACCAGAAGAGACGCCTTGCGTCGGCGATTCGCTGCGCGATCTGCAGGCAGGCGCCGCGCTCGGTTTCGTCCCGCACCTGGTGCTAACGGGCAAGGGCAAGAAGACACTCGAAGCAGGCGGCCTGCCTGAAGGCACGGTCGTGCACAACGACCTGCGGGCGTTCGCACTCGACTTTCTCGCCGAAGAACAAGAATGATGCGTGCGTAGCGCGCCCTCACTTCACTGACCACGCCGATGCGCTTCATTCGCTCGCTGTTGCTGCTGATCTTTTTTGCGGTCTTCACGATTCCCTACGCGACCGCATGCTTCATCGCGTTTCCGTTCATGCGCGCCGACAACCGCTACTGGATGGCTGTCGGCTGGTGCCGCACGACGCTCGCTGTGGTGCGCTGGCTGAACGGCATCCGCTACGAAATACGCGGCATGGAAAATCTGCCGAACGGTCCCGCCGTGTTGCTGTCGAAACATCAGTCCGCGTGGGAGACGCTCGCGTTTCCCGCGTTGATGCCGCGGCCGCTGTGCTACGTGTTCAAGCGCGAACTGTTGTATGTGCCGTTCTTCGGCTGGGCGCTCGGCATGCTGAAGATGATTCACATCGACCGGAAGGAAGGCAAGAATGCGTTTGCATCGGTGACGCGGCAGGGCGCACGGCGCATGTCCGAAGGGGCGTGGGTCATCATGTTCCCGGAAGGCACGCGCACACCGACGGGCAAGCAGGGCAAGTACAAGACGGGTGGCGCGCGCTTCGCGGTTGCGACGGGCGCGGTGGTCGTGCCCATCGCGCACAATGCGGGACGCGTGTGGCCGCGCAACTCGTTCATGAAATATCCGGGTATAGTCACAGTGTCGATCGGCAAACCGATCGACGCCACCGGGCTCACGCCCGACGAAGTGAACACGCGCGTTGAAACGTGGATCGAGGCCGAGATGCGTCGTATCGATCCGGCCGCTTATGGCGACGAGCAGAACACGCCCGCCGCCGCCCGTATCTGACGCGCCACGCTGCAATGCGCACATGCGCGCGTTGCAGCGTCTCAGCGCGAAGTGAGTCCGATGCAGAAGTCTTCCAAGCCGCAGCCTGCTGCTGCGCTCGATAGCCGGCAACTGGATCTGCCGCTCTTCGACGAGCCGGGCAAATCTGCCGCGCCGCCGCAACCCAAGTCCGCTGCTCCCCTCGCTCCCGACGGTTCGAAACTGCGCAGTGTCACGCTTGGTGCGCGCACGTTGCAATATGGGTTGAAGCGTTCGTCGCGTCGTTCGATCGGGTTTGCGATCGACAGCACGGGACTGACTATTACCGCGCCGCGGTGGGTCACGCTCGCTGATATCGAAACAGCGATCGCCGAAAAGCAGCGCTGGATTTTTACCAAGCTCACTGAGTGGCAGACGCGTACTGAGCAGCGCGTGATGCCGCGCGTCGACTGGAAAGACGGCGCTGAGTTGCCCTATCTTGGGCAGACTGTGCGCGTGACGCTTGCGGCTGCGAATGGTCAGCTTGTCTATGATGCCGCGAGGAATGTGCTTGCGTTGCCGCTGCCGGCGCAGGCTGATCCGCAGCAGATCAAGGATCGCGTGCAGGGCTGGTTGCAGAACGAGGCGAAGCGGATTTTTGGTGAGCGTCTTGTTGTGTATGCCGAGAAACTCGGGGTTTCGTATCGGGCTTATGGGCTTTCTTCCGCCGCGACGCGGTGGGGTAGTTGTTCTAGCGATGGGAAGATTCGCCTCAACTGGCGGTTGATTCACTTTCCTTTGTCCGTTATTGACTATGTCGTCGCGCATGAACTCGCGCATTTGCGCGAGATGAACCATAGTCCTAAGTTCTGGCAGACGGTTGAGTCGATTTTTCCGGAATTTCGCGAGGCGAGGCAGACGTTGAAGCATCATCCGCCGGAGTTGTTGCCGACGTTGTGATTTGGTTTTGGTTTTTGGTTTTTGGTTTTTTGGTTTTTGCGCGTGTCGCGCGGCCTGATTTCGCGGTGCGGTTCCTTTTTTTGCCTTTGCGCTGGCGTCCGCGATTTGGTTTTGCTTTCGCTGGCATGCGTGATTTGCTTTTGCTTTCGCTGGCATCCGCGATGCGTTAGCTCGCTTCAGGCGTCGCC
>NZ_JAGUUD010000019.1:0-90485 GCF_020177535.1 Paraburkholderia sp. XV
CAGGAGCAGGAGCAGGAGCAGGAGCAGGAGCAGGAGCAGGAGCAGGAGCAGGAGCAGGAGCGAGAATATCCGCAAGATGGCTACGAGTGGCGAAAGCGTTCGACCGCTCGACATCGTGTACTTAACCACGAGTTGCAGTGAGACCCGCTGGCGCGGATATGCAGACACTGCTCCGTTTGTCTGCAAGCCGCGCTTCGGTGGCATCGCCACCCCGGGCCGCACGGCCCTATCTCAAAATTAATAAGCGTTACTGAATGAACATCCGTGGCAACGCATAAATGGACAACCCCGGAGCAACTAGCCTGTCTTCCAACAGAATGCCTCTACAGGCGCCCGCGACGTCCAGGAGACGCGGCATACCAACAGGCCAAAGCCAAACCCGCCTACGACCCCTCAAACGGTCTCAAACGGTGCCCGCGTTCACCCCTCGCGCAAAAAGCATTTCCCTGCAAAGACTTGCAGCCGAAACGTGAAACAACCTCAAGAAAACCCCATGCTGGTCAAGAAACCCGTGCGACGAGGGTAAAAGCCCTGCCGCCTCAACTTTGATAAATAATTGATCTATAACGATTTTATTTTCCATGGCAGGATTCCTTCCTTCATTAGGCTAGCGAGTTCCCGCGCACGTCCCTCGTCAGAAGGTCGAGCCGTGCGATGGACGACTGCGCCCTAATGCCCAGGCCTGCCATCTGTTGTTTCTGTTCATGCGGCCTATGCGCTCCGATCCTGTTTATGCATACCTGTGAAACAATCGAGCGAAGAAAGCGAAGACGTTTTTCTTGTTTTGATACAAACACTTACCTGTTCAACTTGAGGTAACGTTTCACGATAATTGACCTAAGCCTAGTGTTATTGCCCGTTTCGGCAGGTTTCGTGCATCGTTACCCTGATTTGGGTGAATTAGTAGTATTTGTTACGTAACTTGTCGTGATCAATACCAAAATCGGTGCAATAACCGCGGTTGTACGGTCGATTCACCAATAGACGCACGCCAACAGGGAACGGAGCCATGCGGGGACACGCACGTAAACGAAACATCCTGGGCCGGAAGACGACGCGGGGGGTACGTGCGGCGTTGTCCATTCACCTCAGCATGAAAGCCGGTGACGCGCATTCGTTGACTCGTGACGCTCGTCGTCCTCCGAGTGCAGATACAGACTTGTGGTTCCGATTGAGGCGAGTCCCAGGTTATCGCGAACGTCGCGGAATCCAGTCTCTATAGCGACTACGTCCAACGCATGCCGACTGCGCTCAATCATTAGCCATGCTGTTCCTTGCGGGCCGAAGTCTTGAAGACACTGACGGTGTCCAACAACCTCTCGGCTTGAGCGATGAGCATTTCGGTCGCGGTCCCGGACTGTTCGACCAAGGCCACGTTTTGCTGTGTAGTGCCTTCAAGATGTTCAATCATGCTGCGGACCTCTCCAATTTGTTGGGTTTGCAGCCGACAGGCGTCGTTGATCTCGCCCATTATGGAAGTCACGTTTCTCGAGGCAACAATCACTTCTTCGATAGTTTGCCCTGCAATCTGAACCATCCTGCCGCCTTCGCTGACGCGTGCGTCGCTCTCTTTGACGAGCGATTTAATTTCCTTTGCAGCCTCGGCGCTTCTCTGGGCAAGTATCCGCACCTCGCCGGCGACCACTGCAAACCCCTTTCCGTGACCGCCGGCCTTCGCCGCTTCGACGGCAGCGTTCAGGGCGAGAATGTTCGTCTGAAAAGCAATGGCGTCAATGGCCGAGACGATCTCTCCAATGCGTCGGGACGACGCGTCGATTCCATGCATGGTTTCTACGACACGCCCGACTGCGTCTCCTCCGTTGCCTGCAGTGAGAGATGCCTTGTTCGCCAGCTCATCCGCCTGATTCGAGTTCGCTGCATTTGCTGAAACGCTCGAATCGAATTCGCCCAATGCGTTTGTGGCCTGCTCCAGTGCTGCGGCCTGCCTGCTCGTGCGCGCACCAAGATCATTAGTTCCATCTGCGATCTCGCGGCTGGCTTGCACGACACCGCCAGCGGCTACGCGGACCTGGTCGACGATGTTTGTGAGACTGTCGCGCATCGCTGCGACCGTTGCCATGACGCTGCTGGCATCGTCAGGTCGCGCGGGAGACGGTCGTGAGAGGTCACCATCTCGGATCGCGCTTGCGAATGCGATCATTGCACGCGGGTCGGCGCCAAGGGTCCGGGAAATCTTGCGAGTTACATACCAGACGACACCGAAGCTCAGGATGCTCGCGGCGGCGGCCAGGCCGGCCATCAAGATCCCGAACTTGACACTGATTTCCCGTGCTTCGTCACCTTCGGTGGCGCTGAGAGATTCTTCATAGTCAATCATGGTATTGACGGAAGCAAGCCATGCGACGAGTGCGGGTCTCGCACTGTCAAGCAGAACCCTTCGAGCTTCGTCCAAATCACCTTTTGACTGCAGGTCGACGACCTGGTCGATCAGGGGCAGTGCGCGTGTCTGCGCCGCCTTGATTCCGGCGTAAATTGATTTCTCTTCATCGTTGACGTGCGACCCATTCAGAAAAATCTTTTCGAGCGGCTCCGATGACTGGTCATAGTCATGCTGGAGCTTTCTGATGTTCTGAACGACAGATGGAAGTTCGTCCTTCCCCACCAAGGTCACGTCACGCAAGGCGATCGAGCGGTCGTGTACGCTTCCTCGAAAATTGATCGCGTATCGTTCCTTGACCCCGTTCAGATCGATAACATCGTCGAGCCGTTCCCGAATACTTTGGACCTGAGCGATGGAAACTGCGGCTAAGGTAACGAGTGCGACGATCACGACACCAAACCCGGTGATCACCGTTGCTCGCAGGCTTTGAGTTGGAAATTTCATGTTCGCCCCGTTTGCACATTGTTATGGCGACGACGCTGGGCGGTCTTCATCACGTACATAGTTGTTGACCAACCATTCTGTGCGTCGAAGCTTCTCCTGCGCACTTCACTGCAGCTAGTGTCATCACCGTCAAGTTAATTCGTTCTCGACACGCAGCCGGTTACATCGGAAAGTGGATATTAAAAACGGGCATATCGACGACCGAAGGAGTCGCGTTTTCGGGGACCGTCAAGTCTACGGCGGGTACGCGATGCAAAGACATCGTTAGCAGGTAGCCCCAGTGAAGCCTTCTTCGCCTGACGTTGCGTCAGCTAAATATCGTGACAACGGAACCCGACAAAACAGGCGTCGTTCTGCCAGTCCCATTGCTCGGAAAGCATGAACATGCGAATTCGTTCGCGCGGTACCACTCGCTCGTGCGCCAGGCAGTGAGCCGACGACGTGGCAGGCTGAGCTTTCTTCGGACTGTTCGCTGACACAGGTTTAAAAAGATTTCCATATCGATGTAACCGAATCTCTCCAGACGCGAATTTACTTAGGTACTCGCATTGGGTACCACCAACAAACTACTGGAGAGAAACATGTCCGCAAAGACAGTTGTGAATGCAGCGTTGCTTGCAGGCGCGGTTGCCAGCCTGCTGTCGTCCGTTGCCAATGCTGCGCCTCTCACAAACGCCGAAGTTTCGGCGGCTACGGCAGCGCACAAGGAAAAGTGCTACGGGGTAGCACTGAAAGGCCAAAACGACTGCGCTGCGGGTCCGGGCACCACCTGTCAGGGTACGTCGTCGGTCGATTTCCAGGGCAATTCGTGGAAGTTCGTTCAAGGCGGCACGTGCACCAGCATCTCGGTTCCCGGCGGTGGTCACGGCTCGCTTACGCCCATGAAGTCCTAACGTCGTCGGCTGGAATCGGAGACTCGCGATGAGAACGATGGCCCACGCAGATGTCGTTGCCGTTCATCAACGTCTTCGATTCCCAGCTTCGAACGACTCGAGACGGATCGGCACCAGTTTTAAGCACGAGCATCTTGCCGACATTCTTGATGCGCGACCTCAGGAAACGTTCTTCGAAGTTCACGCCGAAAACTATATGGGCGCTGGCGGACCTCCGCATCGTGCATTGGAAAGCTTGCGGCGCGAACATCCATTGTCGGTTCACGGTGTGTGCATGTCGATTGGCGGCCCTCGACCGCTCGACTCCGCACACCTGAAGCGATTTCGCGACGTGTGCTTACGGTACGAGCCGACACTAGTCTCTGAACATCTTGCGTGGTCAAGTCATGGTGGCGCTTTCTTTAACGATTTGCTGCCGCTGCCATACACACGAGAAACGCTCGCACTGGTTTGCGCTCATGTTGACCAGATTCAGGACGTAATTCGTCGTCCGCTCCTGCTTGAGAATCCATCTACCTACGTTCGCTTTGCGTCGTCAACGATGACGGAATCTGAGTTCCTGAAGACAGTGGCAGATCGGACGGGCTGTGGTCTTTTGCTCGACCTGAACAACGTGTTCGTGTCCGCGACGAATCACGGCTACGACGCGCGCACTTATCTGGAACAGTTTCCGCTGGATGTTGTTGGAGAGATTCATCTCGCCGGGCACGCCGAGCAACTCGATGACGAAGGTGATCGGCTACTGATAGACAGCCACGACCGGGCTGTCTCTGACGCGGTATGGAGTCTCTATGAGCACGTCATTGAACAGCGCGGCCCGATGCCTACGCTGATTGAATGGGACAGTGACCTGCCCGAATGGAAAGTGCTCTGGAATCAGGTCATGCAGGCCCGCATTCGGATGATGAGAACCAGCGCAAATAGCACGGAGGAGGCAGTCCATGATCTCTGAACTGCACGGCGATGTAGCCGACCCGAGTTATGCCGCCTCATTCGTCTCCGGGCTACTTGATCCAATGGCGCCGCCGCCGGACGACGTGGTTGCGAGAGACGGGAAGGGCGTGGCGTTGCGTTACAACGTGTATCGAAACAACGTTACTGTAAGCCTGATTGATGCACTTGCTGCCGTGTATCCTGCCGTGCGACGCATAACAGGAACTGAATTCTTTAGGGCGATGGCGCGTTTTCATGTTCGTGTGACGCCGCCGGCTTCGCCTTTGCTGTTTGAGTACGGTCGCGACTTCCCGGCTTTCATAGAAAGCTACGAACACGCGCGGGAAATGCCGTGGCTTGCCGATGTCGCTCGTATCGAGCGCGCGTGGCTCGATGCGTATCACGCAGCGGATGGGCAGGCCATGAGTCAGGAGGTGTTCTCGGCGGTCGCCCCTGACCGCATCGGGTCGCTGTGCTTCACGCCTCATCCATCTGCGTGCGTGACGCGCTCTAACTATCCGGCCGTCTCCATTTTCGCGATGAACCGTCGTGATGAACCGGTCACTCCCATCTGCTCGGCTGAAAGCGAGGACGCTCTGTTGACGAGGCCAGATCAGGATGTTCTTGTGTCCAGGCTTCCACCAGGTGGTGCGGTGTTCCTCAAAGCGCTGATTGATGGCGCGTCTCTCGGCGAGGCCGTATCAGCGGCGTTCGAAGAGACGTCTTCCTTTGACCTGCAGGGCAACCTGGCAGGAATGATCGAGTCCGGAGCCTTTACCGGGATCAAATTCGGAGATTCATGATGATTTCTCAAAGACAATCGAACGACCGAACCGATGGTGCGAATGTGGCCACTCTCATCGGCATCGCGAGCCGGTTCATCCAGACGCTGGCACAAACCTCGTTGACACAGCTCGTGCTACGGTTAGCGCTTTCGGTGCCGTTCTGGAAATCAGGCATGCTCAAGTGGCATGGCTTTCTGAAATTGAACGATACAGCTATCACCCTCTTCACTGATGAATTCCAGTTGCATTTGCCGGGAGGGCCGTACCATTACCCGATGCCGGCGGTGTTTGCGTTTTTATCTGGCTGCGGCGAAGTCATGTTTCCCGTGCTGCTCGTGCTTGGATTCGGTACGCGTTTTGCAGCAGTAGGCCTGTTTCTCATGACTTGCATTATCGAAATCACCGTTCCTGACGGATGGCCGATCCACATCACCTGGGCCGCGATGGCGCTCGCGATCGCAGCGTGGGGGCCGGGCAAGATTTCGATAGACCAGCTTCTCGCGAACAGGGCGAGATGGGCATAAGGCGATTCACAATCCACAACCGGTCGGATCCAAAGACATGACGGTCCATTTCTCGTGCACGATGTGCGGCAAGTGTTGCCACGGCCTACGGCTTCCTCTGAGTCTCAGCGAAGCCGGAGAGTGGCTTCGACGCGGAGGAGACGTGCAACTGTTCTGCGAAGCAATTCCATGGCCTGTTGAACCCGAAGAAAGCAATCTGCAGGCACGCCACAAACGACGCAGGTCTTTCGCGGCGTTGAGCGGAGACCTGCCAATTCGCGTTGTCGTGAGCGTTGTTGCTTCGTTCGATGGGCCGTGTCCGAATCTGCTGCCGGACATGCGATGCGGGGCATACGAAGCACGACCGCTTGCATGCCGTATCTATCCCGCTGAAGTGAATCCGTTCATTGAGTTGGTTCCTGCTTCCAAGTCGTGTCCATCGGAAGCCTGGGCAGCAGACCAGCCAACATTCTTGCAGGGCGGCCGGTTGGTGAATTCTGCAACGGTGATTGCTGCCGAGCGATTTCGTCTCAACGACTATCATGACGCCGGGATCAGGGCGCGGCTTTGTGATGAGCTTGGAATCGGAGTCGCATCGCTTGCGAACGAAGGCTTCGTCATCCATTCGATACAGCGTGACGTGATGACTGACGCGCTAGCTCGCATCGATAGAGACGCTGGAGCGGGTGTGGAACCAGCGAACTGGCAGTTCGTTACGAACAATACCAGCACTCGCGACACACTTCTGGAAATAGGTGCGCACGTTTATGCACACGAAACCGCATCATCTAGCCGGACCATGCAGTATCTGGCTTTCTGATGCGCACACGTCGCTAACGACTGGAGAGGATTACCAGCGCAGCAGCTTTGGCCCGAGTGCGGCACCCAGGGCAGCAACGAGGACCATCCCCAGCACATACCAGATGCTCCAGAAAGCCGGGCTCATTTCCGGGCAATGAAGGCAGTACGCGATGGTGGCGATGGAACTGGATAGCAATCCTGCCGACGCGCCAGCCAGTCTAAGGTTCGTTGGTGCGAGGCTCTTCACCGCGACGAACACAGCGATAAAGCCCGGAATCGAGAGCATCAGAATGTTGAATGGGCAGGTTCGCCAGGACATCCCGAACAGAAGAAGAGGGCGGTCTTGCGGTTCTGCCATGCAGACAAATATCGCGCCCGCTAACCAGACCAAAGCTATCGGCATACCCACCAGCAACTGCGCTCTGCCGATTTTCGCTCCCGGTCGTGAAAGGCGAGTAGTGGCAATAAGGGCGCCAATCGCAATACACGTGGGAAGAGCAATCTTCGCGAGGAACAATCCAGTGTATGCGACGGATGCCAAATCCGGGCGCAGCCCGAATTTCCACTGCATTAGCAACAGTGCGCCAAGGGCGGCAACGAGCAACGCCAAAGTAAAGCGACGCGCTGCTGTATCGCGGCTCACAGGCTCTGCCCCGGTCGCGAGCAGGTCGACAAGTTCTTCTGTTTTCATGCTGTGCCTCTTACCAGGGCGGCAAGTGCTTTCAGTCCCCGGTGAACACTGACCTTGACGGAAGCTTCGGACAATCCGGTCAGATGCGCAGTCTCAGCAACGGATCGTCCTTCCAGCTTGACATGCAGGATCGACATTTTCTGCTTGGCCGGCAGACTCGCCAGCAACTTGCCGATATCCCGGCGTGCATCGGCGGGCTCATCGTCCGTCGATGCAAAAATATCGTCCTGGTCGTCGATAGAATCAGTCAAGGCGTCTTTGCGCGCTCGGGTCCGGAAATAGTCCGTGAGTTTATACCGGGCTATTGCATGTATCCAGGCCGTCAGCGGTTCGTCAGGTCGATAGGTGTGGCGAGCATTATGTACGGCCAAAAGGATTTCCTGTATCAGGTCTTCGACGTCATCCTGCATGTGGGGCAGACGCTTTCGCAAATAGCCGCGAAGGTGGCGGGTCAGATCTGCGAGGAAGTTGCGATACGCACTGGCGTTTCCTTCAAGTCCCGACCGGAAAGACGCTTTCAGACTGGTTTCGGCGTTGTACAAGAGCTTTCCCCAGCTTCACAGCGCCGAATGATCGCGAACCGCCTCCGCGAGTTGCGATTTGAGACCGGCGAACCGCCGGTCCAGGGCTGCTGGGTCTTCTCTGTTGCGGGCAATCATCTCTGCTCGTGCCTGGCCGCCCCGGATGACCTCGAAAGCGTTGGTACGGATGCCATCCAGGATTGCCTCGGCCACCGCTGACGCTGGTTCGCGCACAAATCCCAGGTCTGGGCCAGCTTTCGACGTCTGCATCATCGGTGTATCGGTTGCCCCTGGATACACGGTCATGACATGTACACCTTCATCCGCGAGTTCGCGGCGCAACGCCTCGCCAAACCGGGAGAGCCCAGCCTTTACTGCCGCATAGGTTGTGTAAAAGGGCATACCGATCAGCGCGATGCCGGATGCAACATTGATCACGAGCCCTTCACCGCTCTCGCGCAGCTTCGGCAAGGCAGCCTGGGTCAACAGAATCGGAGCCAGCAGGTCGACGTCTATCATCGCGCGGATTTCCGCTTCCGTCGTGTCTTCCAGCCGTCCTGCCCGTACGCCGCCGGCGTTATTGACCAAAACGTCCAGGCCTCCGAGCGCGTCAAGAGCGCCATTCAACGTTGCCGCACGGCCGGAATCTGTTGACGCATCCGCGACGACTGCGCTCGCCGCGATGCCAGCTGCAGCCAGCTGTTTCACCGCGTCATCGAGAACGGCGGCCCGTCTGCCGGTGATTACGATGCGGGCTCCAGCCGAGCCGAGCGAGTGCGCCAGTGCAAGTCCGATTCCGCTCGAACCCCCAGTTATCAAGACGCGCTTTTGCTGTATTTCCATAGCTCTGATGTTCTATGTGAGACGGGTCGTTGGATGAACGTGAGTGCGATTACACGCCCAGTCGAAAGCAGATTCGCTGCCACCTAGGAAGCGAGGGATGAGCATGAAAGGCTGTGGCATTCCCCGCTGCGATGCGTTGGTCCACCCGGGATACGGGCGCAGCGCACGACAGCGCAGAAAATCGATTCACATTGGGTAGTTTTAGAACGATTGCTTTAGAATAGCCGAACGGAAAATTGCATGCAACATCACGCCCCGGTAGCATCGGTTAATGGAAAGAGGAATCTATGGCTCGACCGAGGGAGTTTGACGAAACAGCGGTGCTAGACGCGGCCGTCCACCAGTTCTGGCTTTACGGTTACGAAGCGACGTCGGTGCGAGACCTTGCACAGAGCATGGGAATGACGGGCGCCAGCCTATACAACGCATTCGGAGACAAGCGCTCCCTGTTCCGAAAGGCACTGGCACATTACGTTGCAAAGAGCTTCGGCGACCGGGTATCGCGCTTTGAGCAACTGCCGCCGCGAGATGCAATCGTCGCGTTCTTTGACGAAATCGTCGATCGCTCGATTTCTGACGAAGACCGAAAGGGGTGCCTCCTGATTAACTCAGCGCTTGAGGTCGCGCCTCACGATCCCGAGTTCCAGGAAACGATCGCTGGTGTCCTCGTAGAGGTTGAAGATTTTTTTCGACGTTGCGTATCCGCAGGTCAGCGCAGCGGCCATATCTCCGACGACCAGTCCGCTGATGACCTTGCGCGCATTCTTTTGAGTACGTTGCTCGGAATACGGGTGCTTGCACGCGCCCGGCCCGAGCGTGCGCTTCTCACAGGATTACTGCGCCCCGTGCACGCATTGCTGGGCTTACAGGTCTGAGGCCACGGCTTTGCTACCGCGCCAGGGGCGCGAGGTACGTATCCCACGCCTTGCCGACGATTCGTGCGATCAGTTCTTCGTCCGGATCTGCCTGGATATCCGCAGCGTTCGCCAGCTTGCCCGACGGCTCGGGGATAGCCAGAAGTCCGGTGAAGGTGTAGCCACCGTGACAGACGGGGCAAAAAATGGATGCGCCGACAGTGGTTTCTCGTTTGACCACCATGGTCGGGCCACATCCAAAACAACGCTGAAGCGGAATGCCTTCGTCGCTATGTTCGACAATGTGGTAAAGATTTTCAGCCCTGCCCAGTTGCAGGAATGCTTCGCCAAATTGCCGGTCGAATTGCGTGCCAAGATTCTTGGCGATGATCGATAGCGCTTGCTCAACGGGCATCCCTTTGCGATACGGGCGATTGCTCGTCATCGCGTCGAACGCGTCGCAGATGCCGATGATTGCCGAAGCTCGAGGGATGGCGCTGCCGGAAAGGCCCTGAGGGTAGCCCTTGCCATCGGGACGCTCATGATGCGAATACACGGCGTCGAGAACAACCGCGCCCAGAGGGTGCTGCGCGAGCAGCGTCCGGCCGACGTCTGGATGTGTCTTGATTGCGGCGAACTCCTCATCCGTAAGCCTGTCGGCTTTCTTCAATACCGCGTCGGGGACTGCAATTTTGCCCAGATCGTGAAGGAACCCACCGATGGATACGACCCACGCGTCCTTATCGGAAAGTCCTGCCTTGCGCGCCAGCATATTCGCAAATCTCGAGACCCTCCATAGATGACCACCCGTGTAAGGGTCGCGCGCCTCTACGACCCACGCGAGCGATAACAGACTCGTCAGGAGACGGTAGTCAGAAGGCGGCGCCACCTCATTTTTTCCGAGGAAGTAGTTGGCGAGTCGAGAGATCATCATTGAACGGTTGAAGTGTTGTCGAAATTGCCGAGTTACCATCGGAGCAAGCGAGGTCCGAGCAATGCGCCTGCTACTGCAGGAACGCACATGCCTGGCACGTACCAGGTCGCCCAGAAAACGGGACTCATCTCCGGGCAATGAGCGCAGTAGACCGTTGCGCCGAGCGCACCTGACAATAGGCCTGCCGCAGCGCCGGCAACTCTCAATCGTGTTGGCGCGAGGCTCCGCAGGGTTCGGGTGATTGCGATAAAGGCCGGGATGGAAAGGAGCGTTATGTTCAGTGAGCACGTGCGCCATGTGCGGCCGAGAATGAGCGAAGCGCGCTCGCCTGTCGACGTGTTCACCAGCAGATAGGCTCCCCAGCAAGCGACGCACAGGATGGGGAGCATCCAGCAGACGGCTGGAACACCAATCGGGACGCCCGGATAGGAGAGGCGCATCGTGACCATCGCCACGATGCCGGCGAGAGATACGGGAAGTGCTAACTTCGCCCAGAAGACGGGAGCAAAGAGCATCTCTTCAAGATCAGGATGAAGACCGTAGAGCAGCACCATCAAGATACAGGATGCGCCAACTGCATACGCTATCGACGGCCAGAAGCGGCTCCAGGGGACCACCTGGTCCACCGGGTCCAGATCTGATACCAGTAGTGAGATTAGCGTGTCTGTTTTCAATCTGGCCTCATGCGTCTCTGCGAGGCAGGAGACGAATCCTCAGGGATGCATGTACTTATCGTGCGATGCGCGCAGGTGGCAAGGCAACTTCGCATCAGACAGGCGACGCGGAGGGCCTGCCGGTTAATTCGCACCCGGAAGATAAAAGGTTACACGGAGATCTCTTTGACGATTTCGATCAAACGTCCGGAAGGGTGCAACGGTTCCGCCGGTCGCGAGACTTCGTACATCAACAACGACATACTTGCCGTCGGGAGACAGTGCAACCTGCGTCGGGAGCAGGCTTGGCTGAATTGTCCTGTGCTGGCCGATCTCCGTCAGCTTACCGTCCGAGCCGACTCGATAGGCGTCGAGCTGCTGCGAACCGTGCTGATTAGTCATGTACAGCACGCCGTTTGCAAACGCGAGTGACGTTGGCACAACACCCCCGTTGTCGATGTCGCGAGGGGTGTTGGGTTGGCGCCGTTGCGATCGACGGAAAACACGCTGACGGAATTGTTGCCTGCGTTCGCAACGAAAAGGCGGGATCCATCCAAGCTCACAATGACGCTGTTGTTGCCGTTATCGTGAGAACCTCCGCATACGGCGAGCATGATTGATCATTCTTTGTTTGCGTGTAACCAATCACCTCTGGCGAACGAAGTAGGTGTTTGTCGGTTGTCGAAAGACGGCGACTCCCCCGGTGACGAACATCTAACTCCAGAAATAGGTGAAGAATGAAACTCAGGCTGGCAGCGGCGGCAACTATGTCTGTCTTCCTCGCGGCATGTGGCGGATCGGATAACAGCAAACCCACTACGACTGTTGCGCAACTCTTCGCACAGACAAATGATACAAACAACGCCGTGGTTCACTTCACCCGAAATCAGGACGGAACCCTGGTCGCAAAGGGTAGTGTGCTGACGGGCGGCAAGGGCACAAACGGCGTCAATTACTTCATGGGCAACATCACTGCTCCTGATGCATTGACCAGTAACAACAGCGTCATTGTGTCGCCCGACAAGTCGCGCTTATTTGTAGCGAATGCGGGCGACAATTCCGTCACCACGTTCGCGATTGGTGCGACCGGTGACCTCACGGTGCAGGCTGTATCGCCAACAGGTGGTGTACGCCCAACTTCGCTGGCATTTTCAAATGGCGTGCTCTATGTTACCCATCAGCAGGGCGCGCAGGAGCTAGGCGCATATCGCGTGGGACAAGACGGGAAGTTGACGCAGATTGCGCAGTATGTGGTCGCGAATCAGGATGCCCTTCCGACACAGGTCGCGATCAGCCCCGACGGAAAATTTGTCGTCGTGAATGGCTTTCTTAAGTCTGTATCTCCGGTGACGCCGCTTAACATGCTCCTTGCGTACCCGATCAACAGCGATGGTTCCCTCGGAATGCCAGTGTCGAGCGCTTCAGCAGGTGTTGGTCCGTTTGGCGGTCGCTTCGCGTCGGGCCCGTTGTCGTCTGTCTTTGCGGTGACGGAAGCTGCAGGTGGCACAGCGAGTTCATACTCTTTCTCGTCTGCTGGCGCTTTCAGTGTCCTTAGCGGACCAGTGACAGTTACGGGGCAGCAGGCACCGTGCTGGATTTCTCTCACACCCGATAATCACTTCGCTTATGTGGGAAATGGCAGTGGGGCTGTTTCACTGTTCGCGCTTGACGGCACCGGCAAGCTGAGCCTCGTGAATGCCGTCGCGGCGACGGAGACACCGGTAGCGGGCCAGACGTCTGCATTCGCAAACGACTCCTGGATAAGCCCCGACGGGAAGTTCCTGTACCAGGACTATGCGGGCGACGACAAGATTGTCGCGTACTCGATTGGCAGCAATGGTTCACTTGCGAAGATTGGAGAGCAACCGGCAAACACCCAGTCAAAGATAAGCCTGCAAGGCCTCGCAGGTATCTGAGTGGCAATCGTGGCGTGGAGCGGCGGTCGTAACCATGACATTGCGACCGCTGCACCGTTGCACCGCTGCTATGTCTTAGCGCTTAGATTCGGGCCGTTATCTGCGGTGATGTTCTGGTCGAGCGCTTTCTGAACCGACGCCACAAGGGTATGCAGTTCGCCTTTGATAGGCCCGTACACATCAGGATCCAGCAGTGCAAAGGCCTTGTGAGTCGAACGATGCGCATCGAGCGCCAGAATAGATTTCGATGAGTCCTTGTCTCACCCTCCACTCTCTGCAGAGTCGACTCGCGATGGCAACGTCCTCCGTCGCTGCCAAAAACCCTGCGCCGGCTCAGTTCGCCGTGGTGAGTTCGATCGTCGATTAGGTTCCTGAATTGGCGCGCTATTCAGCGACGCCGACGACTGCCGAGTTCCCAGACACCTATTTCTTTAGCATCGTCTATAGGCATCTTCTGCGGATCGCCGACCGCGTGCGGTGCATGCTGGACGGCATCGACGATGATGTACCGATCTGGTTTCCGCGCACGCGCGTGTTCGATAGTGCTTACTCCAGCCGTTCCGAAACGCCACTGCTACCTACACCAAATTTAACGGTGCGAACGGCACGGGTCAGGGAAGCGCGAACATTTTTCGCAGGTTGCGCCCTTTCGTTCATCGCTTATGTCTCTTGCCCGCGATCGCATGTTATCGAAAGTGCAAGCCCATGAAGAATCGCAAACTCGACGAGGAGTTGGGAGGGGCAGCCGCGTCTTAATGGCGCTGCGCGTATGCCAGCACAGATCGGTTTCACGAAACCGATGACGAATGTCGAGATTTAAAATGTACTGAGAGTAAATGTTTTCTGCGTGCTTTCGCAACGTATATCGGCTAGCTTTTTCAGGAAACCGAAAAAAATACGATTAACTTTTCTTATCGTTTGCGAAAGAAATTTGTTCTTGATTGAATTCTCCGGGAGCAGCCTTTTTCGGAAGTTCAAACCTTCGCGGGAACCGTTGAAGACAGGCGTGAGCAGAAAACTTTAAGGGAACTGGATGCGTGCCGACATACGTAATATCCCCCCACTTGGCGAAAGCGAAGCATGAAATCCATGACTGTCAGTAAAAAACTCGGCTTGGCATTTGGCCTCGTCGTACTCATATCGTTAGTCGGCAGTGCGATATCGTTAGTTAATTTTCTAAAGCTTAATCAGGCAAACGGATGGAATGTTCACAGCTATCAGGTGCTGCGAGCCAACGACGACATGTTGACGAACCTGGTGAACATGGAAACCGGTGTGCGTGGCTTCGTTGTGTCAGGCGAAGAGCGGTTCCTCGAACCCTATGCTGCCGGCCGTAAGCAGTTCGCGAACTCGTTCGACCTCGCCCGCAGCCTGACCGCAGACAACGCTGCGCAGCAGCAGCGCCTCGAAACGTTGCGCGACATGCATCAGAAGGTCGCAGACATCGACGAGAAGCTGATCGCGATGCGGCGGGATGTCGACGCCGGCAGGCAGCCTCTCGACCGTCTGATCGACTACTTTAAGCAGGGCAACGACAAGCAGTTCATGGACCGCTATCGTGCCATTTCGGCAGAACTGAGCAACGCCGAACAGTCTTTGCTTGATCAGCGTTCGGGCGAAGTCAGCAGCATGACGGTGTCGACAAAGCTGGCGCTCGCCGTCTCGGGCGCGCTTACAGTTGTCATTTCCATCGTGCTCGGTGTCTTCATCACCCGGGGTATCATGCGCGCGTTGGGGGGTGAGCCGGCTGAGGCTGCCAAAGCAGTGCAACGGGTTGCGGAAGGTGATCTGGATGCGCGCGTTACGCTTGCGCCGAATGACCGGGCGAGCGTGATGGCGTCGGTCGAATCAATGCGGCAGCAGCTGCGCGGTATCGTTTCGGATATCCATTCCACGGCAGAAACCATTACGAACTCGGCGGGCGAGATCGCGCAAGGTAACCTGGACTTGTCGCAGCGCACGGAAGAACAGGCGGCGTCGCTGCAGGAAACCGCAGCTAGCATGGAGGAGTTGACATCCACCGTACGTCAGAACGCCGAAAACGCGAAGCAGGCAAACGCCCTTGCCGGAAAGGCATGCGAGGTGGCGACGCGTGGTGGCGAAGCGGTGAATGAGGTGGTCGATTCCATGCGCGCAATATCGGCCAGTTCGGGCAAGGTGGCCGACATCATCACCGTGATCGAAGGCATTGCTTTCCAGACTAATATCCTTGCGCTGAACGCCGCGGTCGAGGCAGCCAGGGCGGGCGAACAGGGCCGTGGCTTTGCAGTTGTGGCAGGCGAAGTGCGCACGCTAGCCCAGCGCAGTGCCAGCGCGGCCAAGGAGGTCAAGGAACTCATCACCAGTTCAGTGGAAAGCGTGGCAAAGGGCTCAGAGCAGGTGGAGAGAGCGGGGGCGACCATGTCCGACATCGTTCAGTCAGTGAGGCAATTGACGGACATCATGGGGGAAATCGCGTCGGCGTCGGACGAACAGGGAACGGGCATCGAGCAGGTGAACGTGGCGGTGGGACAGATGGACTCGGTGACGCAGCAAAATGCCGCGCTGGTTGAGCAGGCGTCGGCTGCTGCGCAGGCGATGGCGCATCAGGCTACGTCGCTTCGGCAGGCGGTCAGCGTATTCAAACTCGGGCACTCGCCCGTGTGAAATCAGACGCTGGTTTGCTGGTCACGTCGATAGCGATGGCTTGCCACGACGGCGCAAACTTGCTGGGGGCTCCGGCCCATCATCGCGTAGCCGGTGTCGGGATCCAGACGGCGCAGACTGAATCAACGCTATCACGGCCGTCGCCGTTGTGTGAGGGCCGACTGCTTGTCGAACGACGCAGCCTGTACGATCCAGCCACTCGACGATCCGGTACGTATGGCCAAAGGGATGGCGAATTTCCAATGAAATTCGGCATCCACGAAGCTTCAACCCGTCAAGTTCATTAGATTGTTTATTACGCGCCATGTCTTCACTCATGTTCACGTCGATATTGCATCGCAGTCTAAGTGTGGATACTTAGAATAAACTTAAAAGATGGTCAGTTGACCTGGAACGGAGCCGAGCACTTAGCTATCTGAAAGATGCGATCGCGAGAAGGGTGCAATACATCATCCCTTCGCAGAGCGGCACTTCGTTTTGACGCTCGATGCCGTTCTTTTTGAGTAGAGCGTGCGGACGCATCTTGTTCACGCAAAAGCACAGGTGGACCACGTGGCACAGACGAGTGCCGCGCCAGTCGACCTCGATGAAGCGGCGGTGTGACTGTCAAGTTGCGCGGAACGATGACCGTTTAGGTCAATTCCCTAAGCGCCACCTTGGGCGAACAGTCCCTGGCGAACACCAACGGAAAAATTGTTGTTTCGGTACTACGGCGCGAGTAAAGTCCTGAATTGACTCCAGTAAGTGGGGCGTTGGTTGCAAATTGCACGACGACATCGGAATATTGAAATGGCATACTAAGGCTAGGGCGCTTTTCAGATAGAACGTTCTGCGGACGCGAAGCGCCGGAATGCCGCAGGCGCCGCGGGCTCGTACACGGTGCCAGATGAGCAAGGTTTCAGATCTAATACGACCGGCGGCGAAGCTAGTTATGGGCGAAGAACCTGCTCGTTCGCGCGCGGCATGGCTCGCAAATGAATTTCGGTCAAGCTACGGATGGTTGAAATCGAAGCTGCATCGTCGCCTCGGTTCGGCCGCTGATGCTGAAGACCTCGCTTCGTCCTCGTTTGTCGAGCTTGCGGGGGTTGAAGACCTTGCCTCTGTCCGCGAGCCGCGCGCACTTCTGACGGTCATCGCTCAACGGCTGACTTACGAGTTGTGGCGGCGACGGGACCTCGAACGAGCGTACTTGGAGTCGCTGGCACACAGTGATGAGCCCGTTGCGCCGTCCGCCGAATCCATCTCAGAGATTTCCCAGGCACTCGCGCTCATCGACCGGGCGCTTGATGGACTATCGCCCAAAGCAAAAAGCGCCTTCATATATAGTCAGGTGGATGGATTGACCTACGCAGAGATAGCCTCGATTCTGGGCGTATCGTCCAGTATGGTCCGCAAATACATCGCCCAAGCGCTCACACGATGCTACCTGATAAGTTAACTGCGTCCGATGACGTTCCTACGCATGATGTCGCCATCCAGGAGGCAATCGAGTGGGAGGTGGCCTTGCGTGCCGGCGACGTTTCATCTGATGAGCGTGCCAGATTCGAGAACTGGCGGCTTGCAGACCCGTCCCACGATGCCGCTTGGGCGAAGCTCCAAGCCCGGCTTAAAAAGTTTTCTGCACTCGAGGGTGCCTCAAGTGCCGCGGTTCGGCGAGCCGTAGATGAACCATCGCACACGCGGCGGCGACTGCTGAAGATTGGCGCAGGCGTAGCCACTGGTGTGCTCGCGGGTGTCGGCACGAAAGAACTGATTAAAGCTTTTGCACTTGATGCGGACTTACACAACGGCGATGCGGCTCCGGAAAACGTGGCGCTCGACGACGGCGTGCGGCTTACGTTGGGTGCGTCCACACGTGTCTACGTGCCGGCCAAGGGCCCACAGGGCGACATTTTCGTCGCCTCTGGACAGATTGCTACCGGGGCTCGCACTGAGACCAGTAGCCTGATAGCCGTCAGGACGCGCGACGGCATGGTCCAGACCAGTACCGCCAAGCTGAGCGTGGATGCCCTGCGAACGCATACGGTTGTGGCCGTGCAAGGCGGGGACGCTATCCTTACTGACCGCAATGGAGGGCGTGTGAAGGCCATCGACGGAACGGCGTGGTCGCTTTCCTCGCATCGAATTCAGCGGATGCCAGAGACGTCGTCGGACATTTTCGCGTGGACAACAGGCACCTTGGTCGTTCTTGACCGCGCGGTTCCCGATGTCGTGGAAACGCTCGGACGGTACTTCAAGGGCTATGTCCGTTTTCCCAGTGCTGCATTGAGCCGACGAGTCAGTGGCGTCTTTCCGCTCGACGACATCGAAGCCTCCCTAAGGCAACTCGCTGAAGGACTAGGGCTTAGTCTGAACTTCTACGGGAAGGCCCTTGCAATCGCCACCTGAGGCGATGCGCGACTGACCGCATCTTCCACCGGCAAAAAAAACTTGCCGACCGGTGTCACTTTTCTTCGCTGGATGCACAACGCAGATAAGGGGAGGCGATTTTCTCTCCCGAAGCCAGTGTGCGACGAACGGAGGAAACGTGATTGACCACATCGACAAGGCAATCCTATCGGTCCTACAACAGGACAGCACGCTCTCTGTGGCTGACATTGCAGACCGTGTGAATCTGTCAACGACCCCGTGCTGGCGCCGGATTCAAAAGCTTGAGCAAGACGGTGTCATTGCACGCCGTGCCGTGTTGCTCAACGCGGAGAAACTCAACCTCGGCGTTACGGTACTAGTGGAAATCAAGACTGCCCAGCATACGGCCAAATGGCTCAAGCGGTTCTGTGAAGTGGTCGCCGATATTCCAGAAGTGGTGGAGGTATACCGCATGAGTGGGCATATCGACTACATGTTGAAGGTCGTCGTTCCTGATATTGCCGCGTACGACGGCGTCTACAAACGCTTGATTAGCGAAGTGGACATTTTCGACGTGAGTTCGAGCTTTTCCATGGAAACAATCAAGCACACGACCATCCTTCCGCTGAACTATGTCTCATGAGCGAATCTCGTCACGACAGTCACGCTGTGGGGACAGGATTCCTCGCCGGGGTGCCGCGGTGGAAATCGATTTCAGAATTCGAAGAGGCGGCGAATTGTTTCGAAAAAACGTTTCAGAACGGGTTGTTAGACTTTTCTCTGTCGGTGAAACGGTTGATGTCGGTGCTTAGGTAGGCTGGAAACGCCTCGTTGGCGAGATGGCGGCGGTTGGGGTAGCGAGAATTGTGGGAACGCCTCAGGGATGAGGAACCGGGTCAGCGACAGTCGTGTTGTAAATAGGATAACTAATCAATAAGGGAAGTCCCTCACATTGGGGAAGGAAATCGTGAAGAACAAGCTTGGCGTGCGCAGTATTAAAAGTAATGTCTCAGGCATCGCCATCGCGATGGCCGTTGCCCAGGTCTTCTTCAGTGCTGTTGCGTGCGCGCAGACTGGCGTAGAGCACACCTACCACATCGCGAGCGGTCCGCTGGACCGGACGTTGGTAGAAATTGCACAGTCCTCAAAGGTCCGACTGAGCTATGACGCTTCCCTCGTCCAATCGCTCAAATCGGCTCCGGTGGACGGTACGTATACCCCGGAAGAAGCTATTCGTCACGCGCTTTCCGGCACGGGGCTCAAGCTTGAAAGTACGCCGACCGGAACCCTCACCATCACCAAAGAAAATGCAGCGGCGAGTGCGAACGTTGGCGGAACGGTAACTGCCGCGACAGCCGCTGCGCCGGCGTCAGGTGCGTCGGCACCAGCAGCGGCAGTCGCAGCTAGCGTCGATACGACGTTGCCGCTCATCAGCGTAGCCGCGCAGCGCGACTCGGGCGGCACTGGCTTTGTAACGGAGTCGTCCAGTACATTCACGCGTACGGATACCCCGCTCAGTCAGACGCCCACTTCCGTTTCGTCGGTGAACGCCGCGGTAATTTCGAGTCAAAACGCACAGACGCTGACCGATGTTCTCAAAAATGTGGCCGGCGTCACTACCTATCCGAGCGGGCTCGGACTGCCGAGTTACGCGGTGCGCGGCTTTCAGAATGCTGCAGTGCTGACCGATGGCATGCCTACTTCACAGGCGGGTGGCCTGGGTTCAGCAGCAAACCTCACCCCGACCATTGCTATTTCGAGCGTGGAAGTCCTGAAAGGGCCCGCGGCAATCCTGGCTGGCGATGCACCGGCCGGAGGCGTGATTAACATCACGAAGAAGGCGCCCCAAGCCGATCCGTTTCACGAAGTACAATTTAGCTATGGCAAGTACGGCAATCTCACGGGTTCGTTCGACAGCACCGGCGCCATCACTCCAGACAAAAAGCTGATGTACCGCTTTGTCCTATCGGACCAGGGTGGTGGTCAAAATTCGATGGGTTATGATGGTCCTACCAACTTCTATTTTGCGCCGACGCTCGAGTGGAAAGATAGCACCACCGATATTACCGTCGGATATGACCGCACTGTGTCATATAACCCGATGCCGCAGTACGCGATAGGTAAGAGTTCTGGCGGGATACTCAGTACCCGAATTGACCATCCACTGGGAAACCCCAGTGACGGCTTCTCGATGCGTCAGGATGACTTCTTCTACAAGTTCGAGCAAAAACTTGGCTCGCACTTCACATTTGTGAGCAAGGCGAACTATACGGAAACGCAGGAGCTACAACGTGGTTGGCAGTCGGTGACGGCGCTATCAGCGACGAACGGCGCACCTTTTATGTCTTTCGATACAACGTCAGAGACGTACAACTGGACGTTCGAAAATTATCTCCGTGCGAAATATGATTTCGGTGCGGTGAAAACGACGACCTTATTTGGCTGGGACTACACGACCGGGCATTTCAACGAGTTTGAATGGAACGACGGCGGGAAAATCGTTTCTGTGCAAAATATCTTCAATCCGCCGACGTTTCCGCAACTTACCAGCAACGGAAGCGGCCTGAGTTATGCGATTCGTGAAATGCAAAGCCAGTCCGGGTTTTTCCTTCAGGAACAAGCCAACTGGCAACGCCTGCACGTGCTGGGCTCCATCCGGAACAATCAATATTGGCAAGGCGGCGTAAATGAGACCATCACCTCCGCTGGTGTACTGACGGACAGTCCAAAAGGGGAACACCAAAGCGCGTGGACGCCTAACCTCGGACTGCTTTACCAGTTGACCGAGGATGTATCCGCGTACGCGAACTATCAGGCGGGCTTCCAGCCTTCGGCTGCGACGACCTTCGGGGGAGGGACGCTGCCGCCGCAGAGAAGCAAACAGGAGGAAGTTGGTCTAAAGGGAAACTTCCTGGATGACAAGCTGTCCGTCACGGTTGCAGCCTATCGAATTTCCTACACGAACCAGAATATCTCGGACCCCATCCATCGGGGGTTCTATATTGCTGCCGGCGGCGCGGTCAGTCGCGGCTTCGAACTGGAAGTGCAAGGCCAGATTCTCCCTGGGCTGAATCTTATCGGCCAATATACGTACGACGATTACGTAAGGCCGTATAGCCCGACGCTCGCTGTCAATCTGCCGAAACATTCTGCGAATCTCTGGACGACCTACAACTTCCAGACTGCGGCACTTCAGGGCCTCGGAGTCGGTCTCGGCTTTACCTTCGCAAGTTCACAGGAAGTGGGTACGAACAGCAAATACCCTATAGGAAGTCAACTCGAGACTGACGCCTCAATCTTCTATCGTCACAAAAATTTCGGTCTGAACCTTGCTGTCAAGAATCTGTTCAATCGCAACCTGTACTACAGCAGCACTACGTCTACCTTCATTCCAATGGGGACAACGCGCACTGTTCTGCTGACCAGCACATTCGACTTCTGATGTGGTCATCGCCACGCTTACGTTCATGAATCAAGCGTGAGCCCGTTGGCTGCCGGCTGAAGCGGCGATGTCGAAGCTCTAGTCCGTATGCCAGAGGGTTTCTCGCTCCTTGTCCGAACACACGACAAGGAGCGATTTTTTTGCGTGTACGGTGTCTGGTCTAATTGAACCTTCAAGACGTCGACTATCCATCGACCGCAGTTGTATGCGAGTCTCTCTGCCTGAAGACGCGAGTGCTGCTTCCGAAACTAGGGAACGTTTTTCACGTTTAGGAGAGCCGCCGCCGTCATCTTTGGTGCTACGTATGGAAATCCTGTAAATATGCGTAGAGTGTGTTAAGCCTACCGCTCACCTGCATTCGCACGGCGCAGAGCTAATTGCTGGGGCCATTCAGTGATGGAGAGACCCTTCCTGAGCCTCAAAATGGAGCGCGTGTGGCAGCGTCAGTACTCCAACCACGATGAGGCCCGGCGCGATATCAACCAGTACATAGTCGCTTTCTACAAGCGAGTGCGCCTTCACCCCACACTGGGCTGCAGTTCTGCTTCGTGTATAGCGTCGCTCAGGTACGGTGAAGAGCGTCTGCGATATTTTCGCGGCTGCGTTGTTCTGAGGCGCTAGTCGAAAAAACTGGCGTACGGATATTCCTATACTGAGAGCCGAAGTCACGCGCAAGGTTGATGCCGTTATCAAGCGCGGTCGCCAGTTTAGCCGTCACATGGCACGCGTCTTTGTCTGCGACGGCGGCAACCAGGTGCTTGAGCATACGAGGTCTCGCATCGCTTGCTGCTGACGTTATTGTCAGGCGGAAGCTAGCGTCACGCAGTGTCTGTACTGCTGTGCGAACCACCTACGATGCATCGCGCCCCGCATGACGGTCTATCCGCATTCACACGTATGTCCCCACCGTTCGACAGTTGCGTAATCAGGCTCCTTGTTGCACGGTCGACCTCAAGCGCGGCGTCTCCGGGTTTGTTGATTGATTATTCTGGATATGAGGCAGTCCGGTCTTGCTATGACCAGACGAGTTGGCAGAGTGTGCTTTCAGCGTGAAGGAAATGGCCATGGAAGTCGGATTCATTTAGGCGGTAGCGTCCGGGACTCCACCTCCGGAGGCTGGGCGCTCGGCGGCGGCTATCGAATGAATGCGAAGACTGGCACGGGCGAAGCATTTCCGTGCGCAGGCTTGCGCTTCATGAATCGAACTTCTTCCGCAATGCAACCCTCAACGCGAGCTCAAGTTTTCTGATGCCGTGCGCGGGTCTGGCGAAAGGCAGTCCGTAATTGGATGCGCAGGCACCCCGTGCAGGTGCCCGCGCAAATATTAGCGTTCCAGCGGTGTCACTTTTCTCTGCTCGTTGCACAACGTTAACAAGGGAGCCGGAAACCGTCGGCTCATCGCGAAAGGAGACGCTGGAATGGACGACACACACGCCATGGTAAACCCTCGCTTGATGGCCGTGAGGAATGGTATGCCCGTTCACGCCGACCGTATTAGAAACAGATTCCAACAATCGTGTGCGGAGAGAATTGTTTCAAAAAAACATTCCAGAACGGATGGATACACTGAACAACAGTTCCTGCGCGGGTTCGTCGGAAAATTGATTGCTCTAGTGTTGATTCAGCGATCACGAGCTTCAAAAATCTTCGACCTGTTCCCCGCCGTTTAGGCGTACGAGCCTCAGTGTATTGGGGAAATAGCCGACCATCTTGCCGGGCAGTGCGTATGACAACTGAATCAATCAATCTGCAGTCTTGGCCGAACGACAAGGACTCCACACGAGAGCCGCGCGCGAACGTGCGGTCCCGGAAGATACGCAGCAGTTTGGTCACTGCGGCCGTCGTGGTGGCTCACGGGATTGGACTGTATTTCGCAATTCACCATACCTCCGTGATTCTCACTTCTGAGGGGAAGCCGGCGGGCACCGTGCAGGTGACGCTAGTCGCCGCCCCGACACCGCAACCTGTCAAGCCACCGGAACAGAAGCCGCAACCAAAGCCGGTGGTCAAGCCTGTGGTGGTGAAGCCTAAGAAGGCGTCGGTCCTTTCTTCAACGGCTCCTAGCCCCCGTACTGTTGACGCGGCTCCGCACAACATGCCGAAGGTCGAAAAAAATGCGCCGCCGGTGCAACAACAAGCGGAACCCGCGACGCCTGCTGCACCAGTCGCTCCGACGGTTACCGCTCCGGGCCCAAACCTCCTGGACAAGCCGAAGGAGATTAACGAAGGGGAACTCAAGCAATTGGGTTGTCAGATCCCGGCCCCGGAGTACCCCTCAAAGGCAAAACGTCTTCAACAGGAAGGAACAGTCGTCATCAAACTGACGATTGGCACCGATGGGCAAGTGACGGCAGCCCGCGTTGCACGAAGCAGTGGTTTTGATTCACTGGACGCCGCCGCCCTCGCGTCGATTCGGGCCGGACGTTGCCGGCCCTACACGACCGCAGGAGTCGCGCAAGCAGTTCAGGCGACGCAGCCTGTTGCGTTTAATTTGAATGACTGAACTTGAAAAATCGGAGTGGCAAATGGAACAGTACGGTATCGCAAACGTATGGCAGACGGGTGACATCGTCACGCGATTCATCTTCGTCGCGTTGCTCGCAATGTCCGTCGCGTCGTGGGCAGTGCTTCTGACGAAGGCCATCGGCAATCGCCGTCTCGAGGCGATTGGCAAGCGTGTGCAAACCAGGTTCTGGGCGACGCAAAACCTGAATGAAGGTCTGGACGCGCTTGGAACGTCTGCCGACAACCCCTACCGGGCGCTCGTCGTCGCCGGTCGCGAAGCAAACGAACAGCAGGGAGCGAGTCACTCGGTGATGCAAGGGAGCCTGGGTTCTGGAGAGTGGGTCGCGCGCGGCTTGCGAAACGCATTCGATGAGGAGGCCGCGCGTCTGCAAAACGGTCTTGCAGTCCTGGGGTCAATCGGCAGTACGGCACCGTTCGTCGGGCTGTTTGGTACCGTGTGGGGCATTTACCACGCACTAATGGCAATTGGTCTCTCTGGCGAGGCAAGTCTCGACCACGTCGCAGGCCCGGTCGGCGAATCGCTGGTTATGACCGCGTTCGGCCTTTTCGTTGCCATTCCGGCCGTCCTTGGATTCAACTATGTGAATCGCGGCAACACCCGTGTTCGCCAACGCTTGCACCGCTTCATGCACGAACTGCACGTTTATTTCGTCACGGGCGCGAAGGCGCGTAACGAAATGCAGCGTGCACTGTCGGGCACGAGTGCCGCCAAAGCGCAGAACGTCAACGTCGCAGCGTAAGTCGGGGTTAGCCATGTCAATCCTGCTCGATAGCGGCAATGATGAAGGGGTCATGAACGATATCAACATGACGCCGCTGATTGACGTCATGCTGGTGCTGCTCATCATTTTTATCGTCACGCTTCCGGTCATCAACAAAGCGGTGAAGGTTCAGCTTCCGACCGCGGCAGCGCAGCCTGCGGAGTCGAAGGCTCATGACATCGACATTTCGATTACGGCAGACAAGTCGGTCCTGTGGGACAAAGAACCAGTTGATGACGATGCGTTGAAGCAGCGTATCGCATCGGCGGCAAAGCAGCCTGACCCGCCCGCGGTTAACGTCGATGCCGATGAGAACGTGCCGTACGGCAGGGTCGCCACTGTGATGGCCGCACTCCAGGGCGGGGGCCTCAACAAGCTCAATTTCGTTATGCAACCTCCGAAGGTGGAGAAGTGAGCGCCAATCGCGCGTTCCCGAAAGACCGCGCCGAGGATAAGGAGGCTCGCCGGCGTTTTCCATCCGTTTGGCTCCTCATTCTTCCGTACTGGAAAACAAAGCAGGGTCTACAGTCACTCGCGATGTTGGCGTGCGTTCTCGTCGGCGGTTGGGTGGGGACGTATGCATCTCTTTGGCTAAATCGCTGGACCGGGACCTTCTACGACGCTATCGGCGCGCAAAAGTTTGTTTTGCTGCCCGCACTTTTGACATCCTTCATCGTCGTGGCCGTGTTGAACGCTGCCCAGATGATGCTCGCTGTAGCACTCCAGTCGGTTGTCGAATTTCGGTGGCGCAAGTGGCTCACGAACTGGATAACGGAAAAGTGGCTTGAGCGGCGATTTTATTATCGTATCGAGCGCGATGGTGCGCTCGAAAACATAGACCAGCGTGTGGCCGATGATGTAAGACTTTTCGTGCACGACTCGCTGCTTCTGACTATGGGCGTTCTCGACGTCCCTGTCAGGATAATCACGTTCGCGATTGTGCTCTGGAATATTGGTGGCGGGATGAAGGTGACCCTCGGAGGTTCGACCTATACGGTTGCTGGTTATCTCGTCTTTGCTGCTGTGGTCTATCAAGTGACCATTTTTCTCTTCACCCATCTCCTGGGGCGACGCGCAATTACGTTGAATGCAAAACAGAATCGTCTGGAGGGTGATTTCCGGGTGAGGATGGTCCGTGTGCGCGAATTTGCTGAACAGATTGCATTTCTTCGTGGCGAACAAACGGAGCGCCAGAATCTTTCGAATTCACTCAACAAGGTTATCTCCAACCTGTTTTCGACCCTCTGGATTACGACGAGAGTCGCTTTCTTCACCAATACGGTCGGGCACCTTGGCTCTATTGTTCCCACGCTATTGGTGCTTCCCCGCTTGATGGGCGGGAACCTCACCCTCGGCGGTTTGATGCAGTCCAACAGTGCGTTCGGCTCGTTGACAGGCGCGCTATCATTCTTTCCGCAGGTTTACCTCGGTTTCGCTTCGTGGCGCGCTGAGGCAAACCGGCTTCGCGAGTTCCTGGCAGTGGAAGTTGTCACGGAGAACGTAGGGTTCGTTGTGGAGCGTGGCGAGAGCCACATTGTTAGGGGGTGCGGCCTTCTGCTGACAAACGCTGACGGACTGGAACTGGCGCGTGTTCCCGACTTCACAGTTTCACCAGGTTCGCGTTGCATTGTTCGTGGCCGCTCCGGTTCCGGGAAGAGCACGCTGCTTCGGGCATTGGCAGGTCTCTGGCCTCATGGTCAAGGGACGATTACGATTCCGTCGAGTGGCATGTTCTTTGTGCCGCAGCGCAGCTATATGCCGTCGGGTACTTTGAAGGCAGTCGTTACGTATCCCGAAGACGAAAGCGCCTTCCGGGACGAAGAGTGCGTCGAGGTTCTTCGTGCCTGCGGCCTTTCCGCGTACGTAGATTCGCTGAATGTCGTCGACAGATGGGACGGACGGTTCTCGGGGGGAGAGCAGCAACGTATTGCGTTTGCGCGAGTATTGTTGGCTAAACCGAATGTTCTGTTTCTTGATGAATGCACGTCGGCGCTGGATTCGCAGAGCGAAAGGGAGCTATATACGCTCCTTCTATCCAGTTTGCCAGACGCAACAATTCTTAGTGTAGCCCATCGGCGGGAACTCGCCGAGCTGCACGAGATGGCCATCGACTTCAGCAGCGGTTCCACTTCGGAACCCAGTGAGCCGGACCAGAACGGGAAGGCTCCGCATCTCCCATTTGAAGACAGGCGAGGTCTCGAAAAAATGCCTTGCTAGGGCGCGGAGTAAGCAACGCGAATACGTTTTCGACAAATATTGCTAACACCTAACAGACAAAGGAATTCAATGAGCATCCTGAAGAGTGTCACGGAAGTCAGCTTTGAAGAAGACATTATTTCTAACAAGCTTCCTGTTCTTCTCGACTTTTGGGCCGAGTGGTGCGGTCCATGTAAATCCCTCATGCCAACTCTCGAGAAAGTCAGTCGCGAGTATGCAGGCAAAGTGGATTTTATGAAGGTTAACGTGGATGAGAACGCTTCGGTGCAAAACAAATTCTCGGTGCGAGGAATTCCGACATTGATTCTTTTCAAGGAAGGTCGCGAAGTCGCGCGTTCTGTCGGCCCAAAGTCGGCGACACAGCTCGCTCGTTTCGTCGACGCCCAGCTTGGCATCGAAAGCAATATCTCCGCGCAAACTCCCACAACATTCAGTGCCTTTGGCGGTAATGTCTCGTTCAAGGAGGCAGTTTTGGCCAACCTGCGGGCGCATATATCCGCAAAGGCGGAGAAGCCCCAGGAGGCCATGTGGGACGACCCGCTTATCGGTCCGCTACGAGTTGCCGTGGGCGAGGCAGACATGGAAAAGTGCGTAACAAAACTCGGAATTCCTGACGAGGTCGCGGTGACTGCGGAAATGCTTTCTACATATCGCGGCACGCACCTTGAAGCGGCGGGGTTTGTTGCAAAGTGGCTCGATAGTGTGCCCGTTGGCGCCAATCTGCAGCCTGTTTCGAGCAGCCTCGTGGTACGCGTGCTCAAAGAGAAGACGCTTGAAGATTACATTGCCGGAGACCCGGCGCTCCAGTCTCTTCGCGACCGCCTTGTTTACCTGCATCTTGCGAACGTCCAAGGGAAAGCGCCGACTGAAGCGGAGTGGAGGGCGGCGAGGGAAGCATGTGACGAGCAAGGCTCCGCAACTTCAAGATGGCGTCGACGTGCTATCGGAACTGTGCTTTCGTCCATCGCGTGCAGGCCCGACTCTGACTCGCACGCAGTGGCCAACTTCGTTTTCCGCGTGGCGTCCCTGCGACGTAATGAGCTGCAACATCTGAATAGTTGGAGCGCGGAGGACGAATCCACCATGGCCACTCTCGCAAACCAGATTGGAGCAGCAGCGAAGCAAGCGGGCGAGAAGCCGCCGTACGGAGAACAGATGTTAGAACGCATCGCAGAGATCGAGCCGCAGATCATCTCCCGCTTTCGTTCGTTCTATTTTGCTGGCGAGGAAGCCACGCGTACGTATGGCAAGCTGGTTGGCGAGATGATGGTCGAGCTCACGAGCGAGAGCCGGTAAGCAAAACGGATTGCTTTCTATTTTAGTCACGGGGGCTACAGAGGCGGCCTCTGACAAGACGCAGGGAAATCAATTCCCTCGGGGCCGAAGTCTGGTGCGTGTTCGGCTTTTCGAAGATGCACTGGTGGTACGTTAATTTTGGATTCCTATAAGCCGTGTCATAACCGTGAAAATCGACGACGGCTTTTCCACAAGTAAATCGTTTTCGATATCCGTGTCGCTTGGAATTGCACTCTGTTTTTAGTCGCGTATGTTGAAATGAATTTCTGGAATCGCGGGATTTGATGCGATTTTTGGCAAAAGAACTGCAATCAACATTGCTGAATTCGTCGGAATAGAGCCCATCCTTTGGTTCGTCGACCCGCCACGAGCCGTGACTAGTTGTAAGGTTGACTCGCATGAAGAGTTGGTCACTCTAATCTACCGGGTGAGAAAGAATGTGCAGCCGGAATAAATTCGCGCACCCATCTGGAAGCAAAGTTGATTGACTCAGTTGAAGGTAAGAAACGGAGTAATGAGATGCAGACAAGCGCAGTCGAGACGACCGCACCGGACGCCGAGGTAGGAGACATCGCCGCCCAGGCGCTCGAACTGACCAAGGCAAATGGCGCGGAAGATGCGAAAGTAGAAATCTCCCGGACTGAGAGTCGTTCCGTTACGGTGCGCAACGGCGTGCCCGCAGAGCGAAAGTTTCAGCTGGTTTCGGAGGTGACGATTACGGTTTTCCGCGACGGTCGAAGAGCCTCCACGGCGACGTCGGACCTTTCGCGTAGTGGACTGGACGCTGCCATAGTTGCTGCGTTGAGCATCGCGGCTGTCACTGCGCGCGACGAGGCGGCTGGACCTGCTGACGAAAAGCACCTGGCTTCGGATATCCATGACCTCGACCTGTGTCATCCAGCGGATGTCGCACTGGATGACATGGTGGAGTCGGCACGCAGAGCGGAAGCGGCAGCCTATGCGGTCGACAAGGCGATTGCTGCAACCAACGGAGCTAGTGTCCATGTGGCTTACGGAGTCTCGCTACTTGCAACGTCGCGAGGCTTTATGGGAAGCACACCGTGGTCGATGAACGCGATTTCAGCGACTGCAGTAGCAGCAGGGGAGCGTGAGCGGCAGATTGGTTTTTGGAGCGATGCCGCTAGAGTCTACGAAAGCCTGGCGAGCCCGGATGAAATCGGCAAGACGGCCGCTTCGAGAGCGCTTGGCGCACTGAATTCACGTTCGGTTCCGACGCAAACATGCCCAGTGCTTTTCGAGCCGATGGCCGCAATGGGTCTTTTGCGAGAGTTTGTCGCAGCGGCTTCGGGCGATGCGTTGTATCGGACAGGCTCTTTCTTGAAGGACCGTGCAGGCACCTCTCTCTTCCCTGAAGATATTTCCGTAATCGAGGACCCCTTCGTGAAGCGCGGGATGTCCAGTCGATGTTTCGACGGCGATGGCATTTCCGTCTCTCGGCGTGCTGTCATCGACAGAGGCGTGCTCCGGGGCTACTTTTTGGGACTTTACGCTGCGAGGCGTCTCAAGATGGAGCCGACCGGCAGCGGCTATGGGCCGCATAACCTCGAGGTTCGGAGCGAGCGCTCGAGTACAGCGGACGACCTGCGTTCGATGCTCTCAAAGCTTGGCCGTGGCCTATTTGTTACCGATTTAGTCGGTGGCGGCGTGAACCGACTGAACGGCGATCTCTCGCGTGCTGCAAGGGGATTCTGGGTTGAGGGCGGGGAGATTCAGTTTGCCGTCTCCGGGGTGACTCTCGCGTCGAACCTCTTCGACATGTTCAGAGGGTTGCGCGCGATTGGTGGCGATAGGCTAGCGCGTGGGGGAATCACCACGGGCTCGTGGCTCATTGACGAAATGAAGGTTGGCGGGCTCTGACGAATTCGTGGATAGCCGGTGTTCGGCTAATGGGTTTCCGTGGGGGCGCAGCGCTCCATTTGCGTGCCAAGGAACCGAGGCTACCCACCGGTTCAGCTAGATACGTTATAGGCGCACTTCGCGTCGCTCAGACACCAATCAACAGAAGCCAGATTGTATGAATGACATTTTGAAATTTCAGAACCCGTTGCCTACGTTGGCTGAAATACGCAATGCTGCGCGGGAGTGCTTGCTTGAGCGCAATGGCGTCGACGAGGTCCAGGTCGACTCTGCCTTATCGCTCGCTATGGGAACCGGCGGGGACTTTGCGGACCTCTTTTTGAGCGACTCGGTCAGGGAAGCATGGTCCATGGAAGGCGGCGCCGTTCGAGGTGGTTCTTATCGCCGCGACTCTGGGTTTGGTCTTCGAGTCATGAAAGGCGAAGAGACGACGTTCGCGTGTTCGCAACGAATAGACGCGTCTGCGCTTACACGTGTTGCATCCCAGTTGCGCACGAGCGGAGAGCGCGCCGCGACAACTACAGCCACCGCGAGCAATGACGGTGCGCAAGGCCGCTTCTCGTTGTATATGGGCTTGGCGCCGCTTGCATCAGTCGATGCCTTGGACAAAATCGCGCTCCTTCAAAAAGTCGACCAGCTGGCGAGAAATCACGATGCCCGGGTTGTCGAAGTTGGCGCTTCGCTTCAAGCGGTATATGAGAGCGTTTGGGTGACCCGCCACGACGGCATGAGTGCGGGTGATGTGCGGCCATTGCTAAACCTTTCGGTGAGCGTGCGAGTAAAATCGGGCTCGCGTATGGAGCATGCTCGCAGCGGAATGGGTGGCCGATATTCGTTTAGCGAATGGTCGGATGATGTTGTCGCATCCTTCGTCAAAAATCTCGTAGATGCAGCAATCATCAAGCTCGATGCGCGCCCCGCGCCCGCTGGCCCGATGAGTGTTGTGGTTGGTCCTGGCTGGAACGGCGTTCTTCTGCATGAGGCAGTGGGGCACGGTCTTGAGGCAGACGGTATTCGGCGCGGAACATCTGTGTTCGCTGGTCGAGTTGGTCAAACTGTCGCGCAGCGAGGCGTAACCATTGTCGATGACGGCTCTATGTTGGGTCGCCGCGGCTCACTGAATGTGGATGATGAAGGTCATCGGACCGGGCGCACCGTTCTCATTGAAGATGGCGTGTTGAGGGGATTCATGCAGGACTCGCTGAGCGCCCGGCTAATGGGGGTGCCGCAAACTGGTAATGGTCGCAGGGAGGACTATACCTGCCTCCCAATGCCGCGAATGACCAACACCTTTATGCTCAACGGCAACCACGAACCGGAAGAAATCATCGCATCTGTGGCGAACGGCATTTATGTTGCCGGGCTGGAGGGTGGGCAGGTGGACATAACGAGTGGCCAGTTCGTGTTCGAGGCGTCCGAAGCATTCCTCATTGAAAACGGGAAGATAACTGCGCCCATCAAGGGCGCGACTATCACCGGAAACGGGCCTGAGACGATTAAGAAGATTAGCCTCGTCGGTAACGACCTCGAGCTTGATTCCGGTAAAGCGGTGTGTGGTAAAGCCGGCCAGAGCGTACCCGTGGGAGTTGGACAGCCGACCCTGCGCGTAGACGACATGACGGTCGGCGGCACAGCGTAAAGGGGTTTCGCTCCGCACCAGTGACTAGGCGCCGCTCCGTCCATCGCTGCCCTGTTGGAGGTTCTCAGGGCAGCCGACCATCGAAACCCGGGAGCGGAATGACAGACTAAACGGCAATTGAACGAGTTTGTAACGTGGATACTCTCTCTACCGAGCAGCTCCGTGCGTCCCCCGCGAAGCCCTTTGCCGGTCATAGCCCGGTGCGGAAACTGACGGCACGTCGAGTTACGGAGTGTTGAAAAGATGAGGAACTGGTCCGCCCGCCTGAGGCAGGCTAGCGTCAGCCAAAAGTCGATGAAGACGGAGTTGTTGCCACTGCCACAGCGTATTCGCGATGTCCTATCGCTGGAGTATCACTTGCAATTGGAGGCTATGCGAGCCGGTGCCGGTTCACTCATGGCTCTTCGGACGCTTCTTCGGGTTGCGATGGCTACGACGATGCTCCGTGAATTTGGGTACGGGAATGCAGCAGGTCGAACAGTTGCGGACTATGAAAGCGAGGCAACTGACGCCTTTGCCATCGGACATGAAGGTAGCTATGCCTTCAGCGTTGCAACGGTAAAGAAATTTGCCACGCTACTTACCGAGCACGACGCCCAACTGGAAGTGGCACCGGTTCGTATCATCGACCAGATTGCCAGGCGCCTCGAGGGGCCGAACTGAAGCAGTCGTTGATTAGCGCGAAAGTGGGGAAACAATGGAGGTCGATTAGCTTCGATTTGACGGGGAAGGGATGTGTTTCTACTGATGAGACTGCCGTTCGTTCGTCTGGCATTCGGGAGTCTCCGTTCTGTTGGCTTTGCCATCGTTAAGGGCTCTGAATCCTCGAAATTGTTTCCAGCGACGCGGCATCGCGAAAAGACAATTCCGCCATTCGCTGTCGTGTCGGAAAACCATCCCGTTTATACCCAATAGTCGGCTTTATTTTGGAAGCACTTTCTTGTTGGACGCGCGTAGCATCGCTTTATCCTGGTTGGACGGAAATATCATGAGCGAAGGTAGCAACTTGCGTTATTTTGACTACGCGGCGACTACGCCGGTGGATGAGCGAGTAAGCGAGGCGATGTTCGGATGCATGGGTATCGGCGGCATCTTTGGCAATCCCGCGTCCAGTTCTCACGCGGCCGGGCTCAGCGCAAGGGAAAGGGTCGAGCGTGCTCGCGCGCAAGTGGCAGACCTTATCAAGGCCAGGCCCGACGAAATCGTCTGGACCTCAGGTGCGACGGAATCGAACAACCTCGCGCTCAAGGGGTACGCCGAGAACGCACATGGCCATTGTCACCTCGTGACCAGCCAGATTGAACACAAAGCAATTCTGGATACGATGGCGAGCCTCGAGAAGCGCGGCCATCCGGTGACGTACGTTCGGCCGGATGGAAGCGGTGAAATTGCACCGGAAGCTGTCAAGGCGGCATTGCGCTCCGATACCGGAATCGTTTCGCTAATGTTGGTGAACAATGAAATCGGCACGCTAACTAACATCCCCGAAATGTCTCGTATCGTGCACGCCGCAGGCGCCATTCTTCACGTCGATGCGGCGCAGGCGCTGGGAAAGACGCCCATCGACGTCAAGACCATGGGCATCGACCTGATGTCGATTTCAGCGCACAAGCTTTACGGTCCCAAGGGTATCGGCGCTCTATATGTCAGCGAAAATGTCGCGAAGAGGATTGCGGCTCAGATGCACGGCGGTGGACATGAGCGCGGGCTGCGTTCCGGCACTCTTCCGACACACCAGATTGTCGGGATGGGTGTTGCTTGCGAACTGGCCGCGGCCGAAATGATGGTCGACAACGACCGCATTTCGCGCCTCCATCGACGGTTCATGGACGCTGTTGCGGACCTCGGAGTTGTTGTTCAGAACGCAGCCCACGCGAGGCGCATTCCGCACACGTTGAGCCTGACTCTCGACCTGCCGGGTTTCTTTCCTTTCATGCTTTCGGACGAACTGGCGATTTCTTCGACGTCTGCGTGTAGTTCCGCTGCGGGCGCGCCGTCGCACGTCTTGACGGCAATTGGACTGGATGATGATGCGGCCAGCCGGACAGTACGACTAAGCCTTGGCCGATATACGACGCAGGAGGATGTTGACCACGCGATTGCATGTGTAAGGGCGGTTGTCAGGCAGTGTCGCGAGTCGGTTGCAGCGGGGCTTTGAAAGTGAAGTAAGGCAGGTAGCTTTGGCCTTGGCGGCCTTAAGAGCGGAAGCTTTTGTTTGTCACCGGGCCGTCAGCGGCGGACTATCCGTCTCGTCTCCCGAACTGACCTGTCGCACAGTTAGACCACCAGTCGGTAATCCGCGTTCATCGCGAGGCCGCTTTCACGAACAACGAACAAGCCCATGCCTTCTAACGAAACGCCGCCGATCGTGCGTCGCACGGACTATACCCCGCCCTCGTTCCTGATTGATTCGGTCAGCCTCGAATTCGATCTGGCGCCAGAGCAAACCACAGTGCGCAACACCATGCGTGTTCGACGTAACCCGGAAGCCGTGCGCGAGAGCAGTCTTGAGCTTGTTGGCGAAAAGTTGACATTCATATCCGCAGTTGCTGATGGTGCGCCAGCGGACGTGGTGGTCGGGGAAGGTAGTCTTACGGTCAAAGACGTTCCTGATTCGGTCGAACTGACGCTCACAGGTGTGTGTGCACCGTCTGCAAACACAACGATGATGGGGCTCTATGTTTCTCGCGGCAACTTCTTCACGCAGTGCGAAGCGGAGGGGTTTCGTCGCATCACCTGGTTCCTGGACCGTCCGGACGTCATGTCCACTTATACGGTCACGCTACGCGCTGATAAGGTAGCCTACCCCGTCCTTCTGTCGAACGGCAATCTGGTTGACCAGGGCGAATTGGCGGATGGTCGCCATTACGCGAAATGGGAAGACCCGTTTCGCAAACCTGCCTATCTGTTTGCGCTTGTCGCCGGAAAACTCGAAGCACTCGAAGAGCGCGTCAGGACCAGTTCTGGCGCAGAGAAGCTGTTGCAAGTGTGGGTCGAGCCGAACGACCTGGACAAGACCCGTCACGCGATGGATTCGCTCATTCAGTCCATCCGCTGGGACGAGACGCGCTTTGGCCTCGAGCTGGACGTGGACCGCTTCATGATTGTCGCCGTGAGCGACTTCAACATGGGCGCAATGGAGAACAAGGGTCTCAATATCTTCAATACGAAGTTCATTCTCGCGAATGCTGAGACGGCTTCGGACGTGGACTATGCGAACATCCAGGCCATCGTGGGTCACGAATACTTCCACAACTGGACCGGAAACCGCGTGACATGCCGCGACTGGTTCCAACTGAGCTTAAAAGAGGGGCTCACCGTTTTCCGGGACCAGGAATTCACAGCAGCGATGATGGGCGGGGACGAGAACGCGGCCGCTCGCGCTATCAAACGCATCGAGGACGTCCGCGTATTGCGCCAGATGCAATTCGGCGAGGATAGTGGTCCGATGGCGCATCCTATTCGTCCGGAAAGCTATGCGGAAATCAGCAACTTCTATACCGCGACGGTGTATCGCAAGGGCGCCGAAGTTGTGCGGATGTATCAGACGCTCCTCGGACGCGATGGTTTCCGCAAGGGCATGGACCTGTATTTCCAGCGTCATGACGGTTCTGCCGCTACGTGCGACGATTTTCGTGCCGCAATGGCCGACGCCAACGGTCGCGATTTTTCGCAGTTCGAGCGCTGGTACAGCCAGGCCGGCACGCCGCGCGTGACGGTAACGACTCGGTATGATGCGGCAGCTCAGCGCTACAGCGTGACGTTAACGCAGAGCTATGGCCACGCGTCGGTGACAGCCCGGCCGACCCGGATGGGGCCGCTGCACATTCCGTTCGCGATTGGGCTTCTCGGCCCGCTCGGTGTGGATATGCGTCTTCGCCTTGAGGGCGAGAGTGCTGCTCGAGAGACAACACGCGTACTTGAGCTGACGGAGACGCAGCAGACCTTCACATTTGTCGACGTGACGGCAAAGCCGTTGCCGTCGCTGCTTCGCAATTTCTCAGCGCCGGTTATCGTGGAGTACGACTACAGCGTCGACGAGCTCGCCGTTCTGCTTGCCCACGACAGTGATCCATTTAACCGCTGGGAAGCAGGTCAGTGCCTGGCAACCCGCGAGCTTCTTTCTCTCGCGGCGCGCGCCGCTGCAAGCCGACACCTGGAAGCGAATGACGCGCTTATCAGCTCGTATCGCCGTGTTCTGATCGATGCCACGCTCTCGCCGGGCTTCCGTGAGCTCATGCTCGTGCTGCCCACTGAAACGTATCTGGCCGAACTGATGACGGATGCGGACCCGGCGGCCGTGCATGCTGCCCGACAGTTTCTGAGGAAGCAACTGGCGACTGCGCTTAAGGAAGAGTGGCTTGCGACGTACGAGGACAATCTGACGCCGGGCGCATATGAGCCGACGCCGAATGCCTCCGGGCGGCGTGGCTTGAAGAATCTTTCCCTCAGCTACCTCGCAGAGCTCGACGACCCAGCTGATGCCGTGCGTCTGGCTAGCGCCCAATATCGAGGCGCGAACAACATGACGGACCGTTCGGCAGCCCTCGTGGCGCTGCTGAATGCATCGGCTAGTGCAGGCCTCGATTTCGGGGAACATGCGCTTGACGACTTCTATGGTCGGTTTGAGGGCGACCCACTGGTCGTCGACAAGTGGTTTGCATTCCAGGCAATGCAGCGTGGCACGTCGCAGCGTCCAACTGTCGAGATTGTGCGCGCTCTAATGAGCCATCCGGCGTTCAACATCAGGAACCCCAATCGTGTCCGTGCGCTCATCTTCAGCTTCTGCGGTGCTAATCCCGTACAGTTCCATGCTGCCGACGGCTCTGGCTATGCCTTCTGGGCAGAACAGGTTGTGACACTTGATGCGTTGAACCCGCAGGTTGCGGCACGACTGGCGCGCATGCTCGAGAAATGGCGTGCATACATGCCTTCGCTGCGCGAGCCGATGCGCAAGGCGCTTACCGCGGTCGCTGAGCAAGTCAAGTCGCGCGACGTTGTAGAAATCATCCATAAGGCGCTCGCCTGATGTTTTCCAGGAGTTCGGCAGCGGTACGTTTGCCATCTCCGATTGCCAACGCTAGATGAAGGAGCGGACCATCACGACAACAGCGGATGCAGCTGAAGCGCGACAGGTTGACGGTCGGGATGACAATGTTGCTGCGCACTTGCGCCGCCGTCGCCCCGTGTTCCTGGCGGTGCCGATGCAAACCACGTGCAAGGACATTGCTCAAGGCAGAGAGGCTCCACAGACGGTAACATTCACAACGCGCTAACGTCATATGTTGAACACACTTGCAATCAACAACTATCGTTCGATAAGAGAGTTGGTCATCCCGTTGACGAGACTCAACCTCATCACTGGCCCGAACGGCAGCGGAAAGTCGAACATATATCGAGCGCTACGTCTTCTGGCCAGCACGGCGCAGGACGGCATCATTGCTCCGCTTGCGCGCGAGGGCGGTCTGAACTCTGTGGTATGGGCCGGCCCCGAAGACCGTTCTGGCCGCATGCGCCGGGGGGAAATACCGGTGCAGCATCGAGCAAAAGGGACCCCGGCATCGCGTCTCAAGCTCGGCTTTGCCGGTGAGGAGTTCGGTTACGCGGTCAGTATGGGATTGGTCACACCCGCTGGAAACGAAGACCGTGATACGCCTTCATCTTTCGCACTTGACCCGGAGTTCAAGCGGGAGTCCATCTGGGCGGGCCCGGTCTTGCGGCCAGCAAGCCTTCTTGTCGACCGAGACGGTAGCGTGGTTCGCCGCAGACTCGACCAAGGTTGGGATGTCTTGACGCACCAACTGCCTCGGTATGAAAGCCTGTTTTCTGAAGTCGGAAGAGACAAGCTCAGTCCGGAGGTTTTTTCGGTTCGCGAGGCCATACGCGGATGGAGATTCTATGACCACTTTCGCGTGGACGCCGACTCTCTTGCGCGGCAGCAGCAAATTGGCACTCGAACGCTTGTCCTCGACCACGATGGACGCGACCTCGCCGCAGCATGGCAGACGATTCGTGAAATTGGAGACCGTGAGGCACTCGACGAAGCCGTGAATGATGCTTTTCCGGGCGCGTGGGTCGAAATCGAGTCTCAGCCTGGCGGCTTTTTCTATTTACGGTTTCATCAGGAGGGGCTTTTGCGGCCCCTCGGGGCAGCTGAGCTTTCCGATGGAACGTTGCGATATCTGCTGTTGTGTGCAGCGTTGCTTACGCCGCGTCCCCCAGAACTTATGGTTCTCAACGAACCAGAGGCGAGCCTTCATCCGGACCTCACCATGGCGCTGGGACGATTGATTCGACGGGCGGCTCGGAACTCGCAGCTGTGGGTAGTCTCGCACTCGACGCGCCTTGCCGCAGCTCTTGAGGAGGACGAGGACTGCAACCCGATTATCTTGGAGAAAGTGTTCTCTGAAACCACAATTCCTGGTCAGCACTTGCTCGACCGGCCTGCGTGGTCTTGGGCGGACGGCAAGAAATAGCAAGCGACCGTCCGGTGGAAGCCGCTGAGGACTTTGTGGTACCGAGGACCTCGGTGGTGGCCTGAAAGCAATATTTGTTGTGGAGAACGGCTTCAGCGTGACGAACGGCCTCCTGGGACAGGGTGGGGACATGTTCGGCCGCCAAGCATACGTTGGATTTTCCAAGGCTACGGGATATCTGCTGAGGCGACCATTTCCAGTCCAGCAGCGTGAGGACGATGCGCCATGTAACCCCTTGCGGATCGAGCCAGGCGGGGCGTCTGCCAGCCAACGTTGCGCCGCGCTTACCGCCGGTGCTGGTGCCGGGGCCGGCACTGAAGCGTAGCGCCCCTGCAGATGCTGGCTGACAATCGTTAGTCGCTCTTCAGGCTGGAGTTGTTGACAGTGCTTTTTCACGGCAACACCTCATATCAATCAGGGTATTGCACTTCAAACGTGAGAACTTGTTGTCTAACGAAATGCGCGCATCTGCGAATGCATCAGCTGGAGTAGTCGGTTCGAGGCGACGGACAGCTTTCGGCCGACGCGTGTCACGAGCTGCGCCTCCGCGTTGATAAGCAACGGATGATCAATCGGAATCGCGAAGAGTTCCCCCGCGTCCAGTTCAGTCGAGACGGAAAACGCCGGCAAACACGCAATGCCCAGCCCCGATTTGACGAACTGCTTGAGGATGGATATCGAGTTGGTCGTGACGATCGGATCCAGGCGTATCTTTTCGGCAAACTCCACGGCCTCGAGCATCTGCCTGGTACCGAAGGAGGGATGCGCTGCCGCCAGCGGAAAAGACGCCAGCTCTCGCACAGTCATAGCCTTTTCACGTTGCGCACGAGGAAAGCCGGGGCCAACGATCGCCATCAGTGGTTGCATGCGCGATGCGCGCGCGACGATCTTGGGCTCGGGCGGCGGGTTATAGACTAGCCCGATATCACCCTCGTCCTCGGTGATCTTGCGCATGACCTCGTTCGTTCCGGCGAGGTCGAGATTGACCTTGATGCCCGGATACTGTTTGCAAAACTGCTGCATCGGGCCCCCCAGCATGTCGGACACAAAACCCTCGCCGAGCACGACGTTGACATGCCCCGTGCGCAAGCCGCGCAGTTCCTGCAAGCGGCTGATGAGGTCTTCCTTGTGCGCCATCTGCTCGCGGTAGTACTCGATCACGTACTGCCCGGCCTCCGTCGGTTTCACCCCGCGCGCATGCCGCTCGACCAGCGCGGCATCGAGTTCACGCTCCAGTAACCCGATCTGTCTGCTCACCGCCGACGGCGCGACGTTCAGCCAGTCGGCCGCCGCGCGAATGCTGCCGAATCGTACGGCTTCGTAGAAATAGACAATCCTGCTCTCCGTCAGACCCTCTGCCATGAGAAATCACCGTTCGAATTATTAGAACGCTTTGCAAATTGGCGTTTATTGATTATAGGTTTTCGAAAGTCCAGTATGGAACCTAGGCAGTCGAAAAACGTGGAGCGGCAGCCACGATATGAACTGCGAAATCAAGAGACCTGGAGCTAGAAACATGAAGACGGTTGGTGTAATCGGTCTGGGCAATATGGGGCGCGGGATGGCGCTCTCGCTCAAGCGCGGCGGTTTCAACGTGCTCGGCTTCGACGCCGCGCCCGGCGTTGCCGACAAGTTGCAGGAAGACGGCGTTCAGGCGCGTGCTTCCATCTCTGATATCACCCGTGATGCCGACGTGCTGATTCTGTCCCTGCCGACATCCGATATCGTCGAGCAGGTCGTGCTCGGTGAAGGCGGCGTCGCCGCGAGCGCGAAGCCGGGCCTGATTGTTGTGGACACGACTACCGCGGAGCCGGGCAGCACGCGCAAGGTGGCAGCGGTGCTTGCTGAACGCAAGGTGGGGTTCGTCGACGGTCCCGTCAGCGGCGGACCTAAAGGTGCCGCGACGGCCACAATGACGATGGTTCTGGGCGGCTCCGACGCAGACGTCGCAGCCGTCGAGCCGATCCTCGCCGTGATGAGCGCGAAACGCGTCCACGTCGGCCCGGTCGGCGCGGGTCACGTGACCAAGATCATCAACAACATGTTGACGGGCGTTCACCTTCTGGCCGCGAGCGAAGCCGTGCGCGCCGCCGAAGCGAACGGCGTCGACCCGCAAAAGCTGGTGGAGGCGCTCAACGGCGGCTCGGGCAAGAACAGTGCAACGCTGACGAACTATCCGACATGGATCTTCAACGGCAAGTTCGACTCCGGATTCACGATGAAGCTGATGAGAAAGGACGTGCGCCTTGCGATGGCGCTACTCGATAGCGCGGACGCTACCGCGCCGATCGCGAAGGAAGCGGGCCGCTTGTGGGCGGCGAGCGCGGACAGCATCGGCGATGCGGAAGACTTCAACCGCATCGTCCAGTTCATCGACAAACAGTAATCGCCAGATATCCGGAGCCATTTCCAGATGAGCAATAACGCAGAAGACCTTCTCGTAGCGTTTCAGCATTTCTTCCCGCAAGCAAAGACCATCGGTTCGTATGTCGGTGGCGAGCTGGTGGAAGGCGCGGGTGAAACGATTCAACTCTTCGATGCCGCGACAGGCGAGAAGAGCATCGCCTACAAAGATGGCGGCGCGGCCGTGGTCGAACAGGCTGCCGCGGCAGCCGTGCGCGCGCAGAAACAGTGGTGGGCGCTAACGCATGCGGCGCGCGGTCGCGTGATGTTCGAGATCGCCCGCCAGGTGCGCGCGGAAGCGGAAGCCCTCGCGCGGCTCGAGTCACTCGGTTCGGGCAAGCCGATCCGCGATTGCCGCGGCGAAGTCGCGAAAGTCGCCGAGATGTTCGAGTACTACGGCGGCTGGGCCGACAAGTTCTACGGCGAAGTGATTCCCGTGCCGACCTCGCATCTGAACTACACGCGCCGCGAGCCGGCTGGCACCGTGCTGCAGATCACGCCGTGGAATGCGCCCGTGTTCACGTGCGGCTGGCAGGTCGCACCCGCCATTTCGATGGGTAACGCGGTGCTGCTCAAGCCGTCCGAACTCACGCCGACCAGCTCTATCGTCATCGGCCTGCTGTGCGAGCGCGCGGGTGCGCCGAAGGGCCTCGTGAACGTGCTCGCAGGTCTCGGACAGACGGTCGCGCAGTCGGCTATCGCGCACAAGGCGATCAAGAAAGTGGTGTTCGTCGGCTCGCCGGCGACGGGCGCACGGATCGCCGAGGCGGCCGCGAAGCGTGTGCTGCCGTGCGTGCTCGAACTGGGCGGCAAGTCGGCCAACATCATCTTCGGCGACGCGGACCTGAAGCGCGCGGCACTGACCGCGCAGGCAGCCATCTTCGCCGGTGCTGGTCAAAGCTGCGTGGCGGGTTCGCGTCTGCTGGTGCAACGTAGCGTCTACGACGAATTCGTCGCGATGGTCGCCACGGGCGCCAGGAAAATCAAGGTGGGCCAGCCGCTCGACGACAGCACCGAGGTGGGCCCGATCAATAACCACAGGCAGTACGAGCATGTCATGTCGATGATCGACAAGGGCGTGGCGGCAGGCGCAACGCTCGCATCGGGTTCGCAGGAGCGCTCGAACGCGGGCTACTTTGTTTCGCCGACGGTGCTGTCGAACGTCACCAACGATATGGCCGTTGCCCGTGAAGAAATCTTCGGGCCGGTGGTGGCAGCGATTCCGTTCGACACGGAAGACGAAGCCATCGCGATTGCCAACGATACCGAGTTCGGCCTGGCCGGCGCAGTGTGGACCACCGACGTCGCGCGCTCGCATCGCGTGGCGGCGCAAGTCAATGCCGGCACTTTCTGGGTGAATGGCTACAAGACCATCAACGTGGCGTCGCCGTTTGGCGGCTTCGGTTTGAGTGGTTACGGTCGTTCGAGCGGCGTCGAAGCGCTCTACGAATACACGCAGACGAAGAGCGTCTGGGTCGAAACCGCGAAGGAACCGCCCACGGCCTTCGGCTACCTTTAATCGGCAAGGTATCCTCCCCGTTCTTTCGGGGAGGATCGTCACTCTGGGGAGACCTGACCAAATGAATAGCATAGCAATGCACTCATCCGACGGCCAAGGCATGCGCACGGCCAAGCTACTTGTCTTCGCTGCGGGCGTGATTCTGCTTGCCGAGCTGATCGGATCTTTCACGTTCAAGATCGGCCCGGGCAAGGTGGTCCTCTTGCCGATGATCTGGGCGCTTCTGCTCGGTGCCGCAATCGGCGTGGCCAGTGCGCGATCGAACAGTGCCGCGCGCCTCGACGTGAAAACGCAGTTTTACGCCGCGGCCATCCTGCAGCCTGCGTTGCTGCTGTTCATTGCGAAACTGGGGTTGATGATTGGGAGCGCGCTACCCAAGCTGGCGTCTGCGGGTTGGGCGCTCGCCTTCCAGGAGCTGGGGCATTTTGTCGGCACGATCCTGCTTGGGTTGCCGCTCGCACTTCTGCTCGGTATCAAGCGCGAAGCCATCGGCGCCACCTTCTCGGTCGGCCGTGAGCCTAGTCTCGCCATCATCGGCGAGAAGTACGGGATGGACTCGGCCGAAGGGCGTGGCGTGCTGGCGGAATACCTCACTGGAACCATCTTCGGCGCGGTCTTTATCGCCATATTTGCGGGCTTCGTCGCGAGTCTGAATATTTTCGACCCGCTTGCACTCGCGATGGGTTCGGGCGTCGGCTCGGGCAGCATGATGGCAGCGGCATCGGGCGCTATCGCTGCGCAGCAGACGCCTGAGGTCGCCAAATCGGTGCTGACGTTTGCGGCTGCGAGCAATCTGATTACGACGACGGTGGGCACGTACTTCACGTTATTCATTTCGCTGCCGATGGCATTGTTCGGCTACCGCATTCTCGAGCCGCTGATTGGCCGCACGACCAGTGCCTCGAACGCGCCCGAAGCGGCAGAAGCCAGCGGACCGAAACTGGGCGATGTGCAAACGGAAGCGCCGCATCTCAGCTATGGCGGCAAAGTGCTGGCATGGGTCGTCACCGCCGTGTTTGCACTGGTATGCGACTGGATGGCGCACGGTACGACGCCGCTGGCGGGGCTGCCTGGGATGTTGCTCATGCTGCTGGCTGTCGTCGTTGGCGACGCGCTTTCCACGCTGACTGGCCGCAAGATTCCTGCGGTGTGCTGGGTCTCGTTTGCGGCGATGTACGCGACGTCTCCCTGGTGCCCTTGGGGCGCACAGTTGGCTGAGCTGAGCGCGCGGAACGATTTTCTTGGCGTGACCACGCCGATGCTGGCCTTCGCGGGTCTCTCGATTGCAAAAGACTTGCCCGCTTTCCGCCGGTTGGGGTGGCGCATCGTCCTTGTTTCGTTCGTTGCCAATGCAGGCACGTTCCTCGGTGCGACCGTCGTCGCGCAACTGTTCCACATCTAGGCGACCGGCACCGCCTGCGCAAACGCAGCGGTGCAACGCGCGCTATGAGCTGTGCAATCTGACGCCGGCGTCGATTGCCAGCGAGAAACTCCTATCAAGTGACTATGAACGCTATTGCCGAAATCCAGGCATTCTCGGAGGAGATGACTGCCGTCCGTCGTGACATCCATGCGCACCCGGAACTGGGATACAACGTGAACCGGACGGCGGATCTCGTCGCCAGCAAGCTGGAAGAGTGGGGCTTGCCTGTTGTTCGCGGGGTTGGCAAAACGGGCCTCGTTGCGACGCTGAAGCGCGGGAACAGCACTCGCGCAATCGGACTTCGCGCGGACATGGACGCGCTGCCCATGCAGGAAGCCAACGAGTTCGCGCATCGCTCCACCGTGCAGGGCGCAATGCATGCATGCGGGCACGACGGTCACACGACCATGCTGCTTGGCGCCGCAAGATATCTCGCGAAGTCGGTCGATTTCGACGGCACCGTGCATTTCATTTTTCAGCCTGCCGAGGAAGAAGGCGCAGGCGCGCAGGCGATGATCGACGACGGTCTGTTCGAGCGCTTTCCTGTCGATGCCGTTTTCGGCGTGCACAACTGGCCGGGCATTCCGGAGGGACACTTCGGTGTGCGCCCTGGTGCGATCATGGCATCGACGAGTCTCTTCAGGATTACGGTGACGGGCGCGGGATGCCACGGCGCGATGCCACATCTTGGTGAAGACCCGGTGTTTGCGGTGGCGCAGATTGTCAGCGCATTGCAGAGCATCCTGACTCGCAACAAGAATCCTGTCGATGCGGCAGCCTTGTCGGTGACGCAGATTCACGCGGGTGAAGCGCAGAACGTTGTGCCGACCGACGCGTGGCTGGGCGGCACGGTGCGCACGTTTTCGGAAGAGACGCTTGACCTCATCGAGAGCCGCATGCGGGCCATCGTCGCGGCGATTGCGTCTGGTCTTGGCTGTCGCAGTGAGATCGAATTCAACCGGAACTACCCGCCGACCGTCAACGATCCTGAACAGACCGCGCTGGCAGTCGAAGTCATGCGTGAAGTCGTCGGTGATGAGGCCGTCGACGCGGCGATTCAACCCACGATGGCTGCCGAAGACTTCTCGTTCATGCTGCGTGCAAAGCCGGGTTGCTACGCGTTTATCGGTAATGGCGGCGGCGACCATCGCAGCGTGGGGCATGGAGCAGGGCCGTGCCTGTTACACAACGCGAGTTATGACTTCAACGACCGGTTGCTTCCCGTGGGGTCGACTTACTTCGTGCGACTCGTGGAGAGGTTTTTGAAACGCGCGTGAGCCAGTGCAATAGCAGGCGATAAGGGCTCTGAACGCAGAGCCTCGCCTCGCAAAGTCTGGTGCAAGTCACTCGGAACTGAACGAGTCGATTGCGCGCTCCAAACGTGCCAACCCTTCGTCAAGACATTCGTACGGAATGTTGAGCGCCGGCGCGAATCGCAAGACGTTCGGACCCGCATTCAGAATCATGACGCCGTGTTCGAGCGCGGCTGTCATGATGTCTTTCGAGCGTCCCTGATACGCGTCGCTCAACTCCGCGCCGATCAGTAATCCGGCGCCTCGAAGCTCGCGGAACACACCGGTGCGGGAATTGATCGAGCGCAGGCTCGCAAAGATGTGAGCGCTACGTTGGCACACGCCGTCGAGAACCTGTGGGGTGTTGATGAGTTCGACAACACGGTCCGCAACGGCGGTAGCCAAAGGATTTCCGCCATACGTCGAGCCGTGCGTTCCCACGGAGAAGTGCTTGCCGATCTCCGCGGTGGTGAGCACCGCGCCGATCGGGAAACCGTTGCCGAGGGCTTTGGCTGCCGTGAGGATATCCGGCGTCACGCCGGCGTCCATATACGCGAAGAGCGAGCCGGTGCGTCCAATGCCCGTCTGCACTTCATCGAAGATGAGAAGCGCGTTGTGCCTGGTGCAGGCATCGCGCAGGCATCGCAGGAAGTCGGGCGTTGCCGGAATGACGCCGCCTTCGCCCTGGACCGGCTCCACGATCACCGCGCAGGTCCGATCGTCAATTGCAACCAGCGCTGCGTCGATATCGTTAAATCGGATATGCGAGATGTCGCCGGGCAGCGGGCCGAATCCGTCCGAGTATTTCGGCTGGCCGCCGACGCTGACGGTAAATAGCGTGCGCCCGTGGAACGATTGCTCGAAGGAAATAATCCTGGTCTTCCTCGCCTCCGTTCCAAACCGGTCGATTGCCACGCGTCGGGCAAGCTTGAGCGCGGCCTCGTTTGCTTCTGCACCGGAATTCGCGAAGAAGGCGTTTTCCGCGAAAGTCGCCTCGGTCAGACGCAATGCAAGTTTGAGTGCGGGGATGTTCGTGAAGACGTTGCTCACATGCCATAGCTGTTCAGCCTGTCTGGTTAGCGTTTCGACCAGCGTCGGATGCGCATGACCGAGAGCGCAAACGGCGATGCCGCTCGTCAGGTCGACGTAGTCCCGGCCCTCTTCGTCCCAGACGAGCGAGCCTTGCGCGCGCACGGGTATCAACGGTGCAGGCGCATAGACGGGGGCCATGACAGTATCGAACGTGTTTCGTGATGGATGTGGTGTAGTCACTGGAGGGTTTCGCTGCAACTGATAAAGGAGTTGCGGAACAAGGGAGGCGTCGCAGGACCGGCGGCTACCTCGCAGTCCGACGGGTGTAGCAGGAGTGTGCCGCTACCCGGCCTGCTTGTGGCTAACTCAAAGTTGCAAACTTGTTCGAAAAATCCGAACGCAGTGTGGCGTCACGCCGTCTAACCTTATCGATAAGACTGGACGGTATTCCATACGGCGGGCGCAGCCGCACCCTCGAGGCCGAGCTTCGAGATATCGAACTGCCCTTGCTTGGATGTGACGATGGTCCTGCTCGATCACGCTGTTCAGAATTCGTTGTCGAGTAGCGATACGTCCAAGGCGACGTACGTCGACTTGTTCAACGGTCGTGTCCGGCGACGGCCTGTTGCTCGATCACGCCATACCAGCCCATTCCCTCATAGCTCTCGTAGCCGGGCGTCAATGCGTAGCCCACGAGCGCGCCGCCCGTGCTCTTGAACGTGCCCGTCGCATGTCGATCCTGCGGAAGCGCGAAGTGGCCGTCCTTGCGGCTGTCGCCGGACGAATCGGCCAGCACGCGCCCGTTTGCGTCGACGATCATGCACCGCGTGCGGCTTCGTTCATCGTCGGTAAGCCGCACGTTCCGGACGACCGTGCCCGCCTGCCGGGCCCAGTCGAAGAACACGGCGAGCACGCCCACCACCCGTCCGTCGGAGCGCCCGGCTTCGCGAATCGCTGTCGCATAGGTCGCGACTTCAGCGCCGGCAAGCTGTCCGGAGACGGCGACGTCTGCGGTCACATACTCCTCGCCGGAGCGCGTGGCCATCGCCGCCCGAAACCAGCCGGCATTCGCGGCATCGGACGAGCCGGCAACCTGGTAGGTGCCGGAACGGCCGTTCGCGAGGATGTTCCCGGCCGTGTCGAGCACCCAGATGTCGAGGTAGACGGTGTAGCTTGCAAGAATCACGGCGAGGCGCTGTGCCGCGTAACCGGCGCTTTCCGCCGAAGGCGTCGCGGCGCAGTCGACAACCGCCGCGTCGGTTGCCCACCACCGGACGTCGCACGAGCGCTCGTAGAGGTTGCGATCGATCACGTCGATCATGTTGAGCGCCAGATCGGCCAGTCGCTGTCCCCTTTGCCGCTCGAACTCGGTGACCATCCGTTGGCTGATGGCGGCCAATTCCTTGCCGAGTTCGCCCGTCAGCGCGCTGATCCGGCCCGACACATCCTTCACCTGCTTTGCGACGACCGCGAAGCCGCGGCCGGCTTCGCCGGCGCGGGCCGCCTCGATCAGCGCGTTGATCGCGAGGTAGGTGGCCTCGCGGTTGATGAGATCGATGTCTGCGATCTTGTCGCCCGAGATCCTGCGGACCGATTGCATCAGTTCAGCCATCCCGCCTCGTCTGGATTGCTGGATGGGTAGTTCAGCTGGTGCATTCACGCTTGCTCCTCCAGGCGCTGGACGTTGGCATACGGATGCCGGCAAAAGTGTGGAAACGCTGAATCTGTTATCGACATCATCGAACGAAACTTCAATAAAATCTGTGTTGTCTCCTTGTAACGCCAGCCATGCACCACTGCGGGGATGATGTACGTGGTGCGGCGCTCCATGCGGGAACATCGCTGCTTCGGAAACGGGCGCTCGCTCGATCCGACGATCGAATCCGCGCGCGTAGCACCTGCGCGAGTGCGGCGAGATTGATCGTATGCTGCCCCTTGTTTTCAGCGGTACCGCGGCCATACCAGCGGCCGATCGGATGCCTAATGAACGTCATGCATAGACGCGATGGCGAGTTCACCAGCGACATGCTGGGCGGTCTCGACATCCTCGTGAACAACGCCGCTATTGCCCGCTACAACACGATCGCCGACTTCAGTGTGGCGGACATCGACGCTCTGCTAGCGGTCAACGTCCGCGGCCCCATTCTGGCGACACAGGCAGCCATTCCTCACCTCGGATCCGGCGGACGTGTGATCACAATAGGCTCTGCCGGGGCTGATCGCATCGTGGGCATGCCCGGAACGGTCTACTACATGACCAAGTCAGCGCTGCAATCGTTTACGCGCGGGCTCGCTCAGGAGCTGGGTTCAAGGAACATCACAGCCAATCTGGTTCAACCGGGTTCGACTGATACCGAGATGAACCCGGCCAATGGTGAAAGCGCGGAGTTCCAACGCGGCCTTACGCCGCTGGGAAGGTTCGCTGCACCGGCAGACCTCGCCGCAGCCGTCACGTTCCTTGCAAGCCCGGCGGCACGGCATGTCACTGGCACAATACTGACGGTCGACGGCGGCTTGCTGACCTAGTTCAAGCCACGGTTCGACCTTCGAGACGAGGAGCAGCGTGAAGGTGATGCACGCTGCGCCGTTTTGCATCTGGACGCTAGCGCCATTGGCTCGGTATCCGCATGATAGTAAGGGGCATCCGGCTCTTCGAGTTCATTTCAGTGTTTGATGAAATCCGGCCGGCTCATCGGTTGTTCTCCTTTCGGGCGAGCATCGATGATTGCGGGTTAGGAGCGGATGTCAGCCGCAACTCGCGGCCAGTCTCGGCGGCGGCCACTTCCGCCGATGACCTGTCGTCGCGAGCGTGATGCCGTGATAACGGGCAGTTATTGCACGTGAATGGCTTCACTGCGTATCAATGATGGAGGGATGAGTGATTGCAGCGTTCATCAAGATCCACTCCAGGCATCGCGGTTTCATCGCAGGCTCGGCGATAGGCAGTCGCTGAGACTTAGCCGAATGACTAGTTCTCGCTGGACAGTTCTCCGTCCGAGCATTTCCGCATTTCCATTGTCGCGCGATCCGTGTCTGTCCGCGCTGGCCACGCGGACATGGCAATGTCGATGATGCTGCCAAGCGCTTCGCGCGATGCGCCCGCCTGTGGAAGATTCAAAACGGCCTGCAAGACGCCGAGATAGTACCAGGCAAAGGCGTCCACATCGGTCTCCGGTGCAACCTCGCCGTTCGCCACGCCTGCCCGCAGGAGATCCGCGAAGATCTCGCGCTGCCGCGCGACGCCAGCAAGTGTTGTCGTCCTTCCTGCCGCTGCAAGATCCAGCAGTTCGGCAGTGCTTCGCGACAACAGGCAGCCGGCCGGCCGTCGCGACGCTGCCGGCGTTGGCAAGAATTCCCTCAGTATGGCTGCCACGCTTCCCCGCGCTGAGTCCGCGCGGGCTGCGCTCATCCGCCGTAGCACGCGCTCGGTGTAGACGGCCAGCGCATCGCGGAACAGGCCGTCCTTGTCGCCGAACCGCTGGTACAGGCTGGAGCGCGACAGGCCGGTGGCTTCCGTGAGGTCATTGATGGACGCCGTCGCATAGCCGTGACGCCAGAAAACGTCGATTGCTGCAGCGATGACGGCGGCCTCGTCGTATTGGGGTTTCCCACTCATAAATCTTCCCGTTGACAAGCTGGAACGATTGTTCCATCATTCTTGGACTGATCGTTCCATCATACATCGAGGAGTCGACATGCTCAATCAGACAGCCCATTCATCGCGCCCTATGCGCATAGCCGTGGCAGGCGCGACCGGCCGCGTCGGCAATACGCTGATCGACCGATTGGGCACCGATCCCGTCGATGTCGTCGCTCTCACTCGACAAAGCACTACCGCGCAGTTTGCGCCGAACGTCACCGTCGCGACGGTGGACTTCGACCAACCTGCCACGCTCACCGGCGCACTTGCCGGGGTCGACAAGGTCTTCGTGGCGCACGGCACATCCGCCACGCAGGTGGAGAATGAAATAGCGCTCATTGATGCTGCCGTCGCTGCGGGGGTACGCCACATCGTCAAGCTGTCCGCCATGGGACCCGCAACGCATCTCAACCCATTCGCCTGGCACATGAAGATCGAAGCACATCTGGCTTGCCAGCCGGTGGCCTCGACCGCGCTCAGACCGACGACCTTCGCCGACGTGCTCAAGCGCGCCGGCGCGCCGGTTGCAGCGGGCAATTGGGCCGGTGCAGCGGGACATGGAGCCGTCAACTTCATCGATACGCGAGATGTTGCTGAAGCGGCGCGTATTGCTTTGCTCGAAGACGTTTCCGACGGTTCGCAGCGGGCGTATCACCTGAGCGGGCCGCAGAACTGGACGATGCAGCAGGTTGCTGAGGAGTTGTCCCGACTGCTCGGACGCCGTGTCGTCTACAACGACCGGTCGCCCACGGAGCATCGCGAGGCCTTGCTCGCGAGTGGCCAGCCGCCGCTGGTCGTTGACCTGCTTCTTGGCCTGGACAGGCTTTTTCGTGAATCTGCACTCGCGGAGACCACGACGACTTTCGAGAAATTGACGGGCAAACCTCCGCGTTCATTGTCGGAGTGGCTGCGCGAAAACATCACCCTCTTCCAGTGACACGTATCAGCCTTCACGCCGGAGTGCGCTCTGACGGTGAGAATGCGGCGGTTTGCAGTCGGGTTGCAACGGCTGGAGGTTTCCGTCGTCTTGCCGTTCTCCAGCGCAAATACGGCCTTACGAGACTAACCATGACTAATCGATCATTGAGTGTGCGGCGCAGCCTGCCGGTTCTTGTGTTGCTTTCCTTGCTGACGGGAACAGGCTTCGCGCAAGCAGCCGATGTTACGCCCGCCGATACTCAGACGATTCGCGCGCTGTTTCTACAGCAGACGGCCGCCGAGACAGCACATGATCTCGACGCGCTGAGCGGCATGTTCGCTTCTACCGCACCGGGACAGCCCGATCCCGTGTCGTTCGTGGCTCGCGCATATCGCTTTTGGGGCAGGAACGAGGTGCTCGAGCATTTCAGGCAGACCTTCGCCGGGACATGGCGGGTCGAGCCGGATCAGAGTGAGCTACGCATCATTCCGCTGAACCAAGATACGGTACAGGTGTACGCGCCAACCAGGGTGACCATCGGCGCGCCGGGGCAACCTGAGAAGACTGCGACGTTTCTGATCAACGAGTTTATGATCCGCAGCCCGTCCGGCTGGAAGGTTGCAGCGGTGATTCCCGTGCCGGCGCAATAAAGGGAGACGCACATGAGCATTCAAACCTTGCTGGCCTGCTGCGCCGCGGTCGCGGTGATGAGCGCCGCGCATGCTGAAGCGCCGCATCGCTTTACCGATGAAGACCGGCAAGCGGTCGAAGCAGTTTTCATCCGGCAGGCGGAGGCTGCGACCGCGCACGACATCGATGCGTTCGCCGGCGTACTCGCCTCGGCGCCGGCCGGCGAACCCGACCCGATCGTGCTCCTGGCCCGTTCGTATCAGTTCTGGGGCAAGCCGGCGCTGATCGAGCATTTCAAGGAAACCTTCAAGGGCGTGTGGAAGTTCGAGCCCGACGTCGCGAGGATCCGCGTTGTTCCGCTGAGTGCCGACGTCGCGCAACTGTACGCACCCACTCGGGTCACGGCTGGCACTTCGGAGGCCACGGCGAAAACCGCGTCGTTTCTCGTGTATGAAACAGCAGTGCGAACCGCCGACGGCTGGCGCATTGCGTCGATTGTGCCGGTGCCCGCGCAGTAGCAAGGGGCCCGGGACGGCCTGTGCGGCGCCGTAGCCTGTGAGAAAAACGTTCGACGAGCCCAGGCCGGACTCAACGGCTTGCTGCTGAAGAAGCGGTGGCACGACGTGACCGCCGCCGAAGACAAGCGCGCCCGAGCGATAGAACGCATTGAAGACCTCGGGTGCGTGGTCCACGTGGAGTCGCAAACGAAAACGCTCAAACCGTAACATCCGATACATACTCTGTTGCATTCAATACAGCAAAACCCCGCTCGGCCGACAGTCAGGCATCAAAACCCGAAATAGCGCTAACGCAAAAGCACCAACTTCGGCACCGCATCGCTTCCAGCCCAAACGATCGCATTCTGCCCAAACCGCGCGCCGAGCTCCTTAGCCTCCTCAACCGACACCCCCAGCACCAGAAAACTGGCTTCACCCGCCCAATCATTCGAAGGGTGCTGGCCGACGCCCTCGATGAACGTCAACCCACGCTGCGTCAGTTCGACAGCGAGTATCTTCTGCCTTTCAGCGTTCGCGGCATCGTCGAGCGGTTCGCTGAATGGATTGCACGCCGTCACGAACGCGCTGGCCTCCACGCCGTTCGAACGGTGAATCGCAGCGAGCGTCGCATTGCCTTCGCCGATCTTCAGCAAGGTCGGCGAGAAACCGTGAACCTGATAGTGCGTTTCCAGATAAGCCTGGATCGTCGCGCGAGGAATCTGCGATTCGGAAAACAAAAACCCTCCGGCTGCGGAGAGGGTCGACGGGTCACCCGCGGCGGGCAGGTTGGCAGGGCCGTCGACCCAATTCAAGATGAACGAGTAGTACATGGTGGCCAATTCAGCGTCAAGACGGCAGACTCCGCTTCTGCACACCCGCATACGACAACCGGTTGCTCGCTGAAAACCGCACCCGTATCGTTCGCTTGAACTGGACATGGCGCGATTCACGGTACGACTGACCGCATGCGAGCCAAAAGCATCGCAGGAACACGCCGTGCATCCCGAACGCGAATCGAACGAATCGAACGAATCGAACGAGCCGAACCGCTCCAACCCGACACGAACCTGCTCAATGAACAAGGAACTCGAACTCAAACGCGCCAAGCGTCGCGCGACGCTCCTGCTGCTGATCGCCACCGGCATCTTCATCGCAACGGCCTTCATGCACCGCAGCCTGTGGATCGACGGGATCAAGGCCGTTGCGGAAGCTGCGATGGTTGGCGCGCTCGCCGACTGGTTCGCTGTCGTCGCGCTGTTTCGCCGCGTGCCGATTCCAGGCGTCGCCGCGCACACCGCGATCATTCCGCAGAACAAGGACAAGATCGCCGACAATCTCGCGCTGTTCGTGCGCGAGAAGTTTCTCGACGATACGTCGATAGTCGGCCTGATCCGCAAGCACGATCCCGCGCAAAGCATCACGAACTGGCTGTGCGTCGAAGAGAATACACAGCGGCTGGGCGGCTATGTGGTCAAGCTGACGGGCGGCATCCTCGAATTGCTCGACGACGCGCGTATTCAGGCCTTCATCAAGGATGCGCTTGACGCAATGCTCGACAAGATCGACCTGTCGAAAGCGACGGGCGCGATCCTCGACACGTTGACGCACGACGGCCGTCACCAGCAACTGCTCGACGAAGGGATCGAGCATCTGATGGCGTTGCTGCGCGAACCGGGCGTCCGCGAATTCATTGCCGAGCAGATTGTCGACTGGCTCAAGCGCGAATATCCGACGCTGCAGAAACTGATGCCGTCCGAATGGCTTGGCGAGAGCGGCGCGAACGTCGTCGCGGACGCCGTGAACAACATGCTGTTGCGCGTGAGCGAGGATCGCGATCACAAGCTGCGCCACAAGTTCGACGAAGCGGTCGCGCGTCTCGTCGTCAAGCTGAAGTCCGATCCCGCATTTCTGCAGAAGGGAGAAGAGATCAAACGCTACGTGAAGGAAAGTGAGAATCTCGCGCTATACGTGAAAGATCTGTGGAGCCAGTTGCGCGACTGGTTGCGGCGCGATCTCGAGCGCGACGATTCCGTGCTGCACGCGAAGGTGGCCGCCATGGGGCAGTGGGTCGGACGCGAACTGGCGCGGGACGAATCGCTGCGCCGCTCGTTGAACGCTCATATGGAAGAAGCGGCGCGCGCGATGGCGCCGGATTTTGCAGGCTATCTGACGCGCCACATCAGCGACACGGTCAAGAACTGGGATTCGCGCGACATGTCGCGGCAGATCGAGTTGAACATCGGCAAAGACCTGCAATACATCCGCATCAACGGAACGTTGGTCGGCGGATGCATCGGGCTGCTGCTTTATGCAAGCTCGCAGATTTTCGCGCTCGTGCGCGTTCACCTCTGGTAGCGCGGCGCGAGCGCAGACACACTTATTGCGTAGCCGCCGGTTTTTTTTGCTGGGCGCATTCCTGCGTGAAAAGCATGCTCGCCTGGTCCGGCGTCATGGCTTCGCCGCTGTAAATCCTGTCGATGACGGCCGTGATCGCCTGACGGTCTGAAGCATCCTTGTAATACGTCTGCGCCTGCGTCAACGCCTGCTGCTTCGTTTTCTTGTGACGGCGCCAGGAGGCGACCTGGCCCGCGATATCGCCGATCGCGAAACACTGGTCGGCGACCGTCTGCGCGAAAGTCGGCGTCGACGGTTGCGCGAGGCAGACGGCGAGCGCCGCCGCGGCTACTGCTCGTTTCATTTCCGGTTCCTGTTGTCAGATGGGCGATAGTATAAAGACGGGCGCCGCTGCCACCCAGCCCAGGCGCTCAATCCACCGCAAACCCAACTGCAGGACGTCTATGCCGCTCAACCCCTCGTCGCCGCTCGCGCGCTTGATCAACGGTCCGATCCATCCCGGCAAGGTGGTCTGGATAGGCTTGCGGCCGCGGCGAAAAGTCGCGATGTCGGCGGTCGAGACGGCGCAGATCGACGTGGACGCGGGACTTGTCGGCGATCACTACGCGAGCCGCGCAGGCGCACGCCAGGTGACGCTGATTCAGGCTGAAAGCCTGCGCAGTATCGCCAGTCATCTGGGACGCAGCGACGTTGCCGCGATCGACGTGCGGCGCAACATCGTGACGCAAGGCATCAATCTGATGGCGTTGAAAGACCGGCAATTTCGCATCGGCGATGCCGTGCTGCAAACGACGGGCGAATGCCACCCGTGTTCGCGTATGGAAGAAGTGCTGGGCGTGGGCGGCTACAACGCAGTGCGTGGCTTCGGCGGCATTACGGCGCGCGTCGTGAAAGGCGGCACGATCGGGCTCGGCGACGTGATCGAAGCGCTGCCCGCCGTGAGCTAGCGCGTCCGATCTCGCCAGATGCGACGTGCTAAGGCGCAATACGCCAATGCACGTCGCGCATCGGCCTATTTCTTCGCGACTTCGAAGAGGTTCCGGTATTGCCCGTAACCTTCTTCTTCCAGCCGCGACACGGGAATGAAGCGCAGCGACGCCGAATTGATGCAATACCGCAGCCCGCCTGTTTCGCGCGGCCCGTCGGGAAACACGTGACCGAGATGACTGTCGCCATGTTTCGAGCGCACTTCGGTTCGGATCATGCCGTGGCTCATGTCGCGCAGTTCGACGACATGCTCGTCTTCGAGGGGCTTGGTGAAGCTCGGCCAGCCGCAGCCGCTGTCGAACTTGTCCATCGACGTGAAAAGCGGCTCGCCGGAAACGACGTCGACATACAAGCCGGCATCCTTACTGTCCCAGAACTCGTTGTAGAAAGGGCGTTCCGTCCCGCTTTCCTGCGTCACGCGACGCTGTTCGGCGGTGAGTCGGGCGACTGCTTCCGGTGTTTTTTCGTACGCGGGCATGTGTGAATCTCTCCTTGATAGGCGCGGCCAGCGCTGACGCTTGCCACACGAGTCTGACGGCCCGTTTCCAGCGTTGCCGGCGACGGGCACTCCTATATATGGGCACTGTGGATACGCACAAGCATACGCAAATGTCCCGCAGCTTGCATGGCGGGCGCCAGGTGGGCCACGGGTGCGTGCGCTGCGATTGATGTATTTGCTGAATGATTCGCCGACGCTTGCGAATGAGCGGCGAGCAAGACGACAATAGGCGCGCTTCAGGAACCATGCCGCCGACTCTACGCCCCATATGGGGACCGACGATGAAGAAAACAACTTCCCCCCCGAAGCCCGCCGCAAAAAAGGCGCACGCCGCTGCAAGGAAAGCGGCGCGTCCGAAAAAGCCGCAACCGCTCGACGCGGTCATTGGCGCCGATGGTCTCGCGCGTCCGCCCTGGGCATCCGTCGATCCGCTGCTCAAGCATTACTACGATACCGAATGGGGCATGCCGGTGCGCGATGAGCGGGGCCTGTTCGAACGGTTGAGCCTGGAGGCGTTTCAGTCGGGACTGTCGTGGGCGACCATCCTGCGCAAGCGCGATGCGTTCCGCGAAGCATTCGCCAACTTCGATCCCGACGTGGTCGCACGGTTCGGCGAAAAGGACATCGAACGCCTGATGAACGATGAGCGCATCGTACGCAACCGGGCAAAGATCCTCGCGACGATCACCAACGCTGCCGCGACGGTCCGCTTGCGCGATGCGGGCGGTCTCGCCGCGCTGATCTGGTCGTTCCAGCCGCACGCGACACCCGCGCCGCGAACGATCGCCGAGATTCCGACCACCTCGGCCGAATCCCTCGCGTTGAGCAAGGCGTTGCGCAAGCGCGGCTTCGTATTCGTCGGACCGACGACCATGCATGCGCTGATGGAAGCGACGGGCATCGTGGACACGCATCTCGTCGATAGTCATCGACGTGGCACGTCGGGCGTCTGGCCGCGCGAGTGATCGACGCGCCGATTGCGGCGGGGCTCAGCTAGCGCGCCGCGCAGCCATGAACGCCTCGACATAGCGCAGCGCCTGTTCGCACTGATCGGGCGAAAGCGTGTGAATCGAATTGGGCAGCGGATCGAAACCCAGCTCGGTCGAAATCCAGCGAATCGCTTTCGCGCGCGCTTCGAACGCATTGACGCCGTCGCGCCGCACCTTGCCGGCGACGAGCGGTTCGAGCGCGTCGTGCAAGCGGCTTTTGGCGTCGCGCAATGCGGCGTCGGCGAGGCGTCCGAGCGGCACATGCCGCGTGCTGCGCGCATGGATGCCGATCCACGCCTGACATGGCGTGCAGACCCAGACGGGACCGTGATCGTCGCGATACGGATAGCTTTCCTCGCCCGCGCGCGCGAGCACGGCTTTCGCGCCGCAGTAATCACACAGCGGCTGCGGCAGCGCCTTGACGGGTTTGCCTACGCGCATCGCTGCGCCTCGGACGGTTTCACTGGCTTCATACAGCGCTCGACGGTTGGTGGCATTCGCAAAGATACCAAATGGCCGCTTTCCGCACGAGAGGCAACGCGTGCTTCGAGTGTCGCTACGGCGCGGGGACACCGCCAGGCGCCGACGATGCCGGCGGCGGAAACGCCGTCGCCGGTGTGCCGAGGCGTCCCGGCGGCGACGTGTCTTGCCGCTTGCGCGGCGCCATCGTCCGAAGCAGCACGACATCGCGCTCCGGTTCGGGCATCGCGATGATCGCGTGCAAGGTCACGCGCGTCGTCCAGCACACGTCGGACGGTGTCGCGAGCGTCGGGTTGGACGCATAGAACGCGAAGCGCTCGATATTCACCTGATCGCCGTGCAACTCGGCGATCAGTGTCCGCGTGAGTTGACGCTCCGCCGCCGCATACTGTTGCGGCGTCGGCGCAGGCAAGGGCGCATTCGAAGCGTCGTTGATCAGCACCTTGAAAAGCAGGCTGAAATACTGATCGACGTCCGTATCCGGCATGTCGCGCAGCGAGACGCGGTTCATCACCGCGCGCATATCGTCGAGGCCGAAGCAGTTGACGGGAACCAGCTCGTCGAGGAACTTGGTCAACAGCTTCACGTACTGAAGACGATCCGAGGGCGTGAGGTGCGCAAGCCCGTTCGACATGAATTCCTCGCGCGTTCTGGAGTCGAGGAAGATCTGCCCGACGTGCCGTGCGCCGCCGCGAGCATCCGACGCGATGACGGGGTCATGCTGGATCTTCTCCACCCACGCGAGGATGATGCGCGCCTTGTTCGAAGCGGGATCGATGCCGTGGCTGCGCAACAGCTGATCGAGGTCGCGGTGTCCGGGTTCTGCGAGGCCCGCAGTCGCGGCCGCGCCTGGCGCGACAAGCGGCGGCGCGGAATCCGGGTCGTGACGGATCGCCGCGCTGACCAGCGTCGCGGCCGTCAACCCAGCGATGGGTGCGAGGAGAAAAGCTGACCGTCTCATCGGGATGACAGGGTTGCGAATCGATGGCGCCTGTCGTGATGACGGAAAACGGGAAACGACTATTCTTGCTACGTGGCGCCGACTCAATATGATGTTAGGACATCCCTGCGTGCCCTGAGGCAAATAGTCGGCGTGTCTGCCGCCAACATGCGCATCGTCGACGCAACAGACGCGATGTTAAGAAGCGGTTGCGTAATGCTCGTGGCGACGCGCGGACGAGATGCGTGACGACGAAGATCGTCACGCCTCAGGCCCACGCGTTAGGATCAGGCAATCACCACAGCCTCACTTTCCGGCTCCGGCATTGAGCGGCGTCGCCAGCGCGCGCGCATTGTCGGCCGTCATTTTTGCACCGCTGGCCCGATAACCGTTCGAATAGAGCAGGAACGCCATGATGTCCGCGTAATCCTGATCCTTCATCTTGCCGGGCTTGTCAGCGGGCATGTTGGTCGACATGTAGGTGAACACGCCGCCAATCGTCAGATGCGAATTCGACGCCGGTGCGAACGCCGGCCCTTGCAGCGCGGGCGCCGTCACGCCCTGCAACTGCGCGCCGTGGCATTTCGCGCACGCCGCCGAATAGAGCATCTTGCCGTGTGTCGCTTGCGCCTGGTCGAACGCGGGTGTTGCGCCCGCCGCGTCGGCGGCGATCTTGACGAACCGGCCCGCGCTGTCCGCATTCGCCGACGTCAGCAGCGCGCGTTGCGCGGACGCACGCGACGCAGACGGACCGTCGCGAAAGCGCGCCTCGTCGTCGAGCGCGGTGGCGTCGAGCGCGTGCGCGGGCAACGTCCAGTCGTGCGTCAAGCCGGCAAGCTGTCCATTGCCCGACATCCTGTCGAGCGCCGCATCGATCCGCTCGCGCAGCGCCGCCGTGCGCGGCCCGAATGCGAACACCAGTTGCCAGTCCGCATAGGGCGAGCGGGCGGCGGCGACCGTGAAGCGCCGTTGCGGATGCGCAAGCCGGTACGCGACGACAGCCGGATACCATACGATCGCGCGTTGGGCTTGTCCTTTCGCCACGGCTTCGACGGTCAATGCCGACGTGTTCTCCAGATCGAGCGTGACGCTCGGCTGTTGCACGGCGATCAGTTGCGCGGGACTCGCATACGTCGCCGCGACCGTGTTCTTCGCCGCGCCTTGCGGATTGGCGTCGGGCGCTTCGATGCTGACATAGCCCGCGCGCAGGTAGCCGTGCGAGAACTGCAGCTTGCTGCTCGAAGCATCGGCCACATCCGAGCGAGGAAAGCCTGCGATCACGTCACAGCCGCGAGCAAGCGTCTTGTCGAGTTCGCGAAGCGAGACACCGTCGTCGTCGCCTTCGCCGATGCCGTGCCTGACGAGCGTCGCCGCGATGCCAGCCTGCGCAAAGGCATTGCGCGCCACGGCTTCGTCCAGCGCCGCCGACGGACTGCCGGGAAACGTGCAAACCTTCACAGCCGCCATCGAGTGAATCGACGTGAGGGCGATACAGGCAGCGAGCACGCTCGCTGCCGGAATACGATTGAGAGAACGGTTCATGTCTGGGCTTCCGGAAAGATCACGAGTGGTTGAGCGCGAACACGTACAGCGTTCCGCCGCGCGGCACCTTGTCGGCGGCCTTGGCCATCGGGCCGCCCCAGATCGGATTGGCGCCGCCGTAGCCCGCCAGCACCGCGACATACTCCTTGCCGTCGATCTCGAACACGGACGGCTGCGCGATGATGCCGCTCGCGAGCTTCGGGCTTTGCCACAGCACCTTGCCGTTCGTGACGTCGAACGCGTAGAGGTGTCCGTCGAGCGAGCCGCTGAACGCGAGGCCGCTTGCCGTGGTGGCCACGCCGCCGTTCCAGGGCAGCTTGCTCCAGTGGCTCCAGAGCTTCTTGCCCGTATTCACGTCGATGGCCTGCAACTCGCCGTATCCCTTGCTGCCAGGCTCGGGCTTGATCTCGAAGCCTTCGCCGAGGTACGGCAAGCCCTCCATGTACGTCACCGACTTGCCGGACAGCGACATGCACGCATGCAGCGCCGGAATGATCGCGATGTGCTTGTCGGCGTCGTAGGAAACCGACCACCAGTTCTTGCCGCCGAGGAAGCTCGGGCAGGTTTCGATCGTCGTGCCCGCTTTCGGATACTTCGACTCGTCCTGCACAGGTTTGCCGTCGGCGGTGTAGCCCGTGACCGAGGTCGCCTTCACGAACGGGCGCGCGTAGATCAGCTTGCCGTTGCTGCGGTCTATCGCATGGAAGAAGCCGTTGCGGTCGGCATGGATGATCGCGTCATAGTCCTTGCCTTCGTATTTGATGTCGGCGAGCACGGGGGTGTTGACGCCGTCGTAGTCCCACGTGTCATGACGCGTGTACTGGTAGTGCCATTTGAGGTTGCCCGTTTTCGGATCGAGCGCGAGCAGCGAGTCCGAATAGAGGTTGTCGCCCGGGCGAAGATCCGCGAGCCACGGCCCCGGATTGCCGACGCCCCAATAGAGCGTCTTGCTGGCGGGATCGAACGTGCCCGTCAGCCACGCGGGCGCGCCGCCATGCTCCTGTGTGCCGTCTGGCCACGTGTTGCCGCCCGGCTCCTTCGCGCCGGGCACGGTGTAGCGCTTCCATTGCACGTTGCCGTTGTCGGGATCGAGCGCCGCGATGAACCCGCGCGCGCCGTACTCGCCGCCCGAACTCCCCACCACGACCGAGCCGTCGAGCGCCAGCGGCGCGAGCGAGAATGCATAGCCGGTGGCCGGCTCGAACATCTGCTTCTTCCAGACCAGCGCGCCGCTTTGCGCATCGAGCGCGACTACTTCGCCGTTCAGCATCGCGACGTACACGTTCTTGCCGTATAGCGCGACGCCCCGGTTCACGACATCGCAACACGCGTTCTTGAACGCTTCCGCGCCGAGCTTCGGTTCGTATTTCCACAACTGCTTGCCGGTGGCGGCATCGAATGCATAGACGTTGTCCTTGGGCGTCGTCACGAACAGGTAGCGGCCGTTGATGATGGGCGTCGCTTCGAAGCCTTGCTGAAGCTCCGCAGGAAACTTGTAGGCCCACGTCTGCTTCAGGTTCTTCACGTTCGACGTGTCGATCTGCTTGAGCGGCGAATGCGCCTGGCCGTTATAGGTGCGGTAGTACGTGAGCCAGCCGGGATCGCTTTGCGCCGACGTGAGCCGCTCGTAGGTCACGGCGGGATAGTCGTCCGCGGCTGCTGTTGCGGGCCTCATACTGATTGCCGCCACGATGCCCGTGACGAGCATCGCGAGCCGTGTGGCCGAAGCCGTACTTGTCTTCATCGTTGTCTCCTATCCAACATCGTTGTGGGTGAGTTATCGTGCGACGCCTGTCAGCAAAGCATTGTTGGCTTGCGTGGCGGCTGCGAGGTCGTAAAGGCAAGTCGCATGCCATTGGTTGGCTATCCTTGAGAATTGGCGTGTGGTGTATCGATACGGGTGCGCGTCTGGTTATCGCGCATCGGGAAGCGGCACGCGGTGTGTTGCATCGTGGAGCAGCGGACAGTTCACCTGTTGCCGTATGTGACAGCACACGTGCGCCGTATGCCCGCTGCTCGCGACGAATGCCGCTTGCCTGATGGCATGCTTCTCGCGCACTGCATGTGCGACGATGAGCGGAGTTGAGGTATCGGGCCGCTGCGTCGTATCGTCAAACAGCGGGTGCCATGTCATGAACAGTTTGCGGGCAATGGTCGAGCGATGGCTGGCGCACATGCCGCCGTCCACAGTCAGCTTTGCCAGATTCGGATGCGACAGCAGCGGGCGGCGCCGTCATGTGCGTGTCTACGTGCATCGTCCTGAAGGCGATGTCGCGATTCATTTCTTTCGACATCGCGACGGCATGTGGCGTGTGTTTCCGCCTGCTAGCGCGCCGATTGTGATGGGGTATCCGCGGATGTCCCGTTCCAGGCCGACGACGTAAAGCGATAGTTGTCGGCGGCAAGCCGCCATTCCGTGTGCGACTTGTGCAGGATCAGTATCCAGATGACGGCCGACAGCAACGCCAGCACGCCGAGCGAACCACCGACGATCAGAAACATCATCAGGTCGGACATGAGGCTGCCCTCGGGTTCATCCGTGGTTGCGCGCGCATGTCAATCGAGCCAGCCGCGTTGCCGCGCATGATCGATGAACTGATACACATCCGTCGCCAGACCGGAGGCATTGAAGAGCGCTTCGAGCTCGCCGATGATTCCATCGAGATCGCGCGTGCCGTCGCAGCGCGAGAGAATTTCGCCCGCACTCGGATTGAGTTTCACGAGGCCTTCGGGATACAGCAGGACATATGCGTCCTGGACCGGCTCCCATTGCAGTCGGAAAACTTCACGGAGCCTTGGGCGCTCGCTCGCACCGGTGTTCGCAGGCATCGGCATCATGGCGTCGGGTCTTGTTCAATGGCGTCGGGCGCCGGTCACAAAGCGGGCTGAAGCGTTCGCGAAGGTAGGCGAAGCGCCGCGCGCGATGCGCGGCGGGCGCTTCGGCGCGACATCAGCGGTTGGCGATATACATCGTGATCTCAAAGCCGAAACGCAGATCCGTGTAGGCGGGCGTAGTCCATTGCATGGCTGTCTCCTGGATGGGTTTGACGAAGAACCGTGGTTGAACCGCGGTCGGGGCTGTTGAACGCAAGCTCCATGCCGAAGGGCATTCGCGCGATGTGCGAGAAATTCTCAGTGAACACGCTGTCCATATTCGGAGCACAGGTGTTGCAAAAATCAACAGCCTGCAACAGCGGACGACCGTGCTAGTTCTCGCTCGCGCCGCTGTTTGGCGGATCGGCGGCGCACAGGGACGGCATCTTGCGATACACCGTGTTGCGCGAAATGCCGAGCGCGCGCGCCGCCGCCGAGACGTTGCCGTTATGCCGCGCGACAGCCGCGGCTATCGCGCAGGCCTGCACGTCCTGCATGCGGGCGTCGTGCAGCGGCAACGGATAGTCTGCCGCACGCGCCGCCAGTGCCGAACTGCTGCGCAGATCGTCGAAGAAATCGTCGGGCAGATGTTCGCGGCGGATTTGCCCGTCGTCCTCGACCATCGCGGCTGCCGTGCGCAGCAGATTGCCGAGCTGGCGGAAATTGCCCGGCCATGCGCATTGCTCGAACAGCGTCTTCACGTCGTCCGCGACGCTGAGCGGCGCGCCTGGGATTTCATCGGACGCCACCGATTGCAGCATCCGCTCGATGACGATGGCGAGATCGGTGCGTTCGCGCAATGGCGGCAGTCTGACGACGAGACCGTTCAAACGGTAGTACAGGTCCTCGCGGAACCGGTTCTGCACGATCATTTCGCGCAGATTGCGGTGCGTCGCGCAGATGATCGCGATGTCGACGGGAATCGACTTGCTGGAGCCGAGCGGATCGACGACGCGTTCCTGCAGCACGCGCAGCAAACGCACTTGCAACGGATACGGCATGTCGCCGATCTCGTCGAGAAACAGCGTGCCGCCGTTGGCCTGCAGCAGCTTGCCGACCGCGCCTTTGCGCCGCGCGCCCGTGAATGCGCCGTCCTCGTAGCCGAACAGCTCCGACTCGATCAGGTTTTCGGGTATCGACGCGCAATTGACGGCGACGAACGGGCCCGCGCGGCGCGGTGAATCGTTATGGATGGCCTGGGCGAGCAGTTCCTTGCCGGTGCCCGTTTCGCCCGTGATCAGGATGGGAATGTCCTTGCCCAGCACCTTGCGCACCTTCGCGACGACGGCGCGAACCTGCGGATCGCCCGTGTCGAGCGAGTCGAGCCGCGACGGCGCGTTGGCGGGCGAGGCGGCTTTGGTCTGCGGCGCGCGCGCAGCGGCGGGCCGCGCGCTGGCGGCAGCGTCGGCGGGCCATGTGGTCTCGCTGCCGAGCGTCGGGCGGCGAAACTCGACGTTCGCGCACACAACCGTGCCATTGTTCAGATCGAGCGTGATGTGATGACCGTGGCTCGCGCGCAGGCGGTCGATCAACTCCGGCGTGGTGAGCCCGAACAGCGACGACAGCGTGTGCGCGCGCATCGCCGCGAGCGGCAGCCCGACCTGGAACTGCGCGCTGCGATTCGCGGACAGAAAGCGCCCGTCGCACGTGAAGGCCATGATGCCTTCCATCAGCGTGCCGAGAAACTCGGGGCGGCCATGAAACGCGATTTGCAGCGTGTTGCGGAAGGTGTTCGCGAACAGATGGTTTTCGATCATCTGCACAGACATCTTCGCGAGTGCCATGGTGTGCTGATGGTAGCTGCGATGGTCGCCCGTCACGTCGAGCACGCCGACCAGATCGCCGTACGGATCGAGGATCGGCACGCTGGAACAGGTCAGGAAGCGGTTAGCGGCGAGATAGTGCTGATCGCCGTGCACGACGGTGGCCGTGCGCTCGGCGATGGCCGTGCCGATCGCATTCGTGCCTTGCCGTTCCTCGGCCCAGTTGGCGCCCGCCTTGAGCGCGACCTTCTCGGCGCGCTGCAGAAAATCGTCGTCGCCGATCGAATGCAGAATCAGCCCTTGCGCATCAGTGAGCACGATCATGCTTTGCGTGTTCGCGATCTGCTCGCGCAGCGTTTCCATTACTGGCGTGGCGTGTGCGCACAGCACGAGATTCTGTTCGAGCTTCATGCGCAATTCGCCGTGCGTCAGCACGTCGTAGTCGGGACGCATCGCCGCATTCAGCCCGAACGTTTCCGACCGCTCGTGCGCTTTCTGGATCGACGGGGTGAGCCAGCCGCTTTCCCGGCTGGTCAGCGATCCGGTGGTCTTCGCATCGTCGCGCATTGTCTCCTCCTGTATCGTGCCTGTCGTCGTGCGGGCATCGCGGGAGTGAAAAGCAAGACGCGCGCCATTATTGACGCTGTTAGCCGGACGAAAGGATCGGTTGCTGGCGAGGCGGTGAGCGGGAATCGGGCATGCGAAGATTCATCCTTCAGAACACGCGTTCGGCGCCGGGAACGCACATGAGTTCACACGACACGATGCATCGAACGATCAATCGCGATGGTCACGCGATCGCCTATACCGTGCACGGCGAGCCACACGGTGCGCCGGTCGTCGTGCTGCACGGCGGACCGGGAAGCGGCAGTCAGCCTGGCGTGTTGCGTCTGTTCGACCTCACGCGTTTTCGCGTCGTGATGGCGGACCAGCGAGGCACAGGTGCATCGACGCCGCGTGGCAGCCTTCGCCATAACGACACGCGGCATCTGATCCGCGATCTCGAAGCGATACGCGCGCAATTGGGCATCGCGCGCTGGGGCGTCGTCGGCGGGTCGTGGGGCGCGGCGCTTGCGCTGGCATACGCGGGAACATATCCCGCGTCCGTTAGCGGCGTCGTGTTGCGCGGGCTGTTTCTCACGTCGGAACGTGAAGTGCGTCGCCTGTTCGTGAGGTCGCGGTTTCGTGCCCCGCGTGCGTGGCAAGCGTTGATGCGAGCAGCGTGCTGCGAGCGCGCGCCTGCGCTGCCATCGGCCTGCATACGGTCGATGCGATCGCAATCGCGCGGGTGTGCCGATGCCGTCGCTGCCGCATGGCGCACATATGAAAACGCGGTGTTAATGCACAAGACTGCGGCTCACAAGCGAACTTCCTCGAAGCACGATGATGCGACCACAGCGAAGTACCGCATTCAAGCCTACTACCTCGCCCACGGTTGCTGGCTCGGCGAACGTCGGCTGATCGCGCTCGCCAGGCAGGCGGTCGCATCGGGTGTCGCGGTGCACGCGGTGCATGGATCTCGCGATCCCGTTTGTCCACCCGATAATCTGCGCCGCCTGATGCGCGCTGTGCCTGCCGTACATGGCAGGTTGGTCGACGCGGGTCATCTGGCATCGGACCCGCGTCTCGCGGAAGCTCTCGTTGCGGCGATCCGCAACACGTTCGGCGCGTGTTGAAGCGATCGCGCTAGCTGTCCTGATCGGCGAACAGATCGTCAAAAAGATCCGGCGCGGGAACACGTTCCGGCTCCATGGACGGCAGCGTGCCATCGCGGACCTGCGCGAGTACGGCGGGCGGCAGCCACGTCTCTTCCATCGCGGCGATGCCGCTCTCGATCATCTGCTGCAGAAAAAACGACTGCCGGCGTCCCGTGACTTCGGCCAGTAGCCTCAGTCTCCGTTCGATCGCCGGGTCCACTCGTACCGCAACCACTTGTAGCCTTTTATCGGCGGTTTTTTTCACCGCATGCTCCTGTCGACATAACTTTGCGCCGTGCTTCTACCACGGCGCCTGGTCGCATGGCAATGCTTTATTGGAAATAGCGGTGAATCAGCGTGCCTTAATCGTCGTCATCGTCGTGATGATGATGCCAGCCGCGATGGTGGCCGTGATCGTGCCACCTGCGGTCGTCGCGATAGCCGTATCCGTATCCGTAGCCGTCGCCGTAATAGACGGGCGCCGGCGCGTAGACGGCGGGCGGCGGCGGTGCGTAGACAACGGCAGGCGCCGGCTCGACATAGATGGGCGCCGGCACGCCGAACGTGACGCCGACATCGACGTGAGCGAATGCAGCCGTGGACGCGCATGCGCCGAAGAGTCCGGCCGCGCAGATGAGTGTCAGGTGTTTCAACGTGGTGCTCCGTTCGGGGCGTCTGCAGATGGATGCCATTCGATGGCGAGTGAACGGCATTGTAGAAATGCAGTCGTTCTCATGTTGCTTCCGCCCTGTTGCGTGTGTAACGCCAGGTAACGGGCGCCGGACAACCGGCGCACGTCACCGCCCGCCATTTGCGGGCGGTGTCACGCAACCATCAAGAAGCCGTGAGCGAGTCGCCCGACACATGCACGCGTTGTCCAACCTGCACTTGCGGCTGCGTCGGGTAAGTGAAGTTGCGATAGCTGCCGTCCTGCATGCGGACCTGCACCTGGTAGCTCGTCTGCTTGCGCACGGCGTGTTCGATGCCGTTGCCCGCGACGCCGCCGCCGACAGCGCCCGCCACGGTGGCGAGAATACGCCCGCGCCCGCCGCCGAACTGATTGCCGATCAATCCGCCCGCAACGGCGCCGCCGACCGCGCCGAGACCCGTCGTCGGCTCGGACGATTGCACAGCGTTGATAGCCACGACTTCGCCCGCGTACGGATCTGCCGCGACTTGCCTTGTCCCTGCCGATTGCGCAGACGCTTGCGAGTAGTCGCCATTCGCATATTGCGGAGCCGGTGCGACGCGCGGCTTGTGCGTGTGATGAACAGGCTTGGGCGCGGCAGTCTCCGCTTGCTGCGTGGCCGGCTGCACGGCGGGTTGCGCGGCGGGTTGCACGGCATTCGTTTGCTGCACCGCGCCCGTCTGCTGGACAGCGGCGAGCGGCATGCTTGCCGCTTGCGCCGCGTTGGTCGCGACCTGCTCGTTGGCCGGGGGTGTTGCGTGGGACACGGGCAGAATGCCCGTCATCGCTGCAACACCGGTGACGCTAGCGAGAATCACGGACACAGCCGCGCCCGCGATCAAGGGATGAATACGGCTGCGTTGCGCAATGCTGTTGCTGTTTGTGACGTCGGCGCTCATCGTGGGCTCCACGGTTGGTGTGTGCCTGCAATAACGCCGCTCGAACGGGCGCGGTGCACGTAACGCCGCAACGGCTTTGTAAGCATTTGTAGCGAGTGTTTCGACACGCCATGCACGCTCAGCAAAAGCGCTGCGCGAGATCGTAGATCAACAGAAACACGCAACCCGTATCGCTTCTGAAGCGATCTTCGACCGTTCCTGCTTCGGCGATGCCCACCCATCCCGGCAACAGACGCTGGCCGTTCTGAATGGCCTCGCCTTCGAGCATGTAGACAAACTCCGGTCCCGTATGCAGGTGCATCGGGAACACCGTTCCCGCATCGAAGCGGACGAGCTGCATCGCGCGCCCGTTGGCTTTGCCGAGATTCTTGATCTGTACGCCGCTGGCACATGCCGACGGTGTCCAGGGCAGCGCTTGCGCATCGACGGATGAGAAGCGCGGCGCGGTTGGTTGCTGGTTCATCTCATCTCCCGTTCGCTTTGCGTTAGGGATTTCCTGACGCGAGATTCAGCGGGCGCGACGTCGAACCCGTTGCCAATCCTGACTGCATCAAACATTGCGGCGTGGGTCAATGTCAACGCGCGTGCGTGTGTCGCTTGCCGATAGCACACATCGGACTTTCGCTTGGGCTGGACGGGACGCGCAGACAGGTCTGGAGAAGGCAATGCATTTCGAGGAGCTTTCCAACGAAGAGTGGTCGCTGGTCGCACCGATTCTCAGCGCGCAGCCGCATGCAGGCGTCCTCAAGCGTGGGCGTCCGCGCATCAGGACGCGCGTCGTCGCCAATGCGGTGCTATGGGTGTTGACCACGGGGCAATCGTGGTCGAAGCTGCCCGCGCACTATCCGTCGCAACCAACTTGCCGCTGCCGTTTCGAAGAGTGGCGGCTCAAAGGCAAGATCGCCGAGATGATCCGCGTCCTGAGCAAGGTGGGACGCAGTTTTTCGTACGTGCCCGACGCGCCATGCGTGATCAAAAAGACCGTGCCGAAACGCGACGATGGCCAGATGGAAGAGCGCGGCATACCGCGCGTGATCTGGAAAAGCCAGGCGTCGTGGCAGGCATCGCCGGCACGACAGGAATCCGCGCACGAGTTGCGTCCCGACAACCCGGGCCGCGCATTCTGGATGGGACTCGCTGCGAAGGGCGCGCGCGTGGCCGACGAGAGAGGCTATGTCGTCTACATAGCGGCCGATCCAGCGCCAGACGCGATGTTTCGCGGCTGGGCCGAGATCACGCGGGACGGCAGGCGCGTCGCGCGCTCCGGGCTGGTGGGCCCGAAGTTCGACATGCCCGACGAGGCGATGCAATGCGCGCTGACGTGGGCGCGACGCTGGATCGAGTTGCACGGCCTGAGCTTCGAACTCGAACTGCTGCATCGAGCAGCCGATTGACGTGATCCCGATTGCATCGCGCACCAGTTTCGGGCGGTTTATAACGTTTCCTGAAACTGTGAGTTGGTTGATCAGATGTTTATCTGCAGAGCCGATACTCCTACACTGTTTTCAACGCGACGAACAAAACAGTTCGAAGCATCCGAAAACGAATCTGGAGGTAATGATCATGAAATCGCTCATCAAGGCTCTTGCAGTTGCTGCTGTCCTCGCTGTTCCGGTCGTGTCATTCGCGCAATCCAGCCAGCCCGTGACCCGTGCCCAAGTCCGCGCCGAGCTGGTGCAACTGGAAAAAGCGGGTTATGTCCCGTCGAATAGCAGCGACACGCAATACCCGGCCAACATTCAGGCCGCAGAAGCAAAGGTCGACGCTGCCAACGGCGTGCAAAACAGCGGTGTCGGCGGCGTTGCAGATGGTTCGTCGCAAGGTGGCCAACGTGCGTCGTTCTCCCCGAGCGCTTACTCGGTGCCTGTGTTCGAACACCACTAATACGCAAAGCGCTGGCGCGATAGCCAGCGCAACTGCTTGACTGAGTCCGCCGCGACATGCGCCGTCATATGACGGACCGCCTGTCGCGGTTTGTCTTTTGACTGGTGTTTCGACGTCGTTGACCGGCAGCGAGTTCCGGCTTCATTGAACAAGCCATCCGCGCGCAATCGGCCACGCCAGCAGCTTCCGATACAGCGCAATTATCCCGTCCGTCACCGCCTCACCCACCAGCGACCAAAGCGGCGTGACGACGCCATACGCCACGCACGCAATCGCAACGGCACCCGCCATATCGAGGGGATAATGCACGCCGACGAACACGCGCGCCCACGCGACGGCCAACCCCGCAGCGAGCGTTAGCTCGCCGTACCAACGCGTGCCCGCCAACAGCAAGGTCAGCGCGACGCAGGCGAACACCGTGCCGTGATCGCTTGGAAACGATGAATCCGGGGCATGCTCGATGAACGTATGCCCAAGCCCGATCATAAACGGCCGCGGATGCAGCCAGACATGACCGATGATCTGATTGAACCCGAGCGCGAGCAGCACGACGCTGCATGCGCGCAGCGCCGTCGCGCGATTGTTCCGGATGCCGGAGAGCCAGAGTGCGGCGAGCATCAGCGGAATGACATAGATCACGTAGTCGGCGATGAATGACGCGATGTCGATTTGCCAGTGTGGCGTCGAGGTGGTTGCGTTGATCGTGAGAAAGAGCGCCTGATTGAAGGCTTCAAGTGTATTCATGCTGTGGGCGCGTCGGGATGGAAACCCGGGTAGCAAACGGTCGCCCGATCGTACCGGTCGAAGCTTATGTCACGCTTAGGGGCACGCAATGCGCGCGATGCACGCTGCGCACTTGCACGCAGCGAACGGAGTATCCTTTCGGTGAACTTGCAAAAGACGACACATGTGCCGTCTTTCAGCAAAATGCCGAAAATGAAGGACGGTGCTTCATGGATGCGGTCTCCGACGTGCTGCGCGTCGTGCGCCTGGGCGGCGCGGTTTATCTTCATGCCGAATTGACGGCGCCGTGGTGCATGATCGGTCGCGCGGATCAGTCGTTGTGCACAGCCTATCTGCCGAAGTCGGACCGTGTGGTCTCCTATCATCTGATCACGGAAGGCACGTGCTGGGCGCGACTGCCCGACTGCAGCGAGCCCGCCATTTGCGTCGGCGCCGGCGAACTGCTCGTCGTGCCGCAAGGCGAGGCGCACATCATGGGTAGCGCACTCGATCTCACGCCTGTCCCCGCCGGACCGCTCATCGAATCGCAACTGGCTGCCATGCCGGGCGAAGTATTGAATCTCTCGTACGGTGGCGGCGGCGCGCGGACCAGCCTGCTATGCGGCTTTCTCGCCTGCGACGATGCGCTGACCAACCCCGTGCTCGGCTCGCTGCCGCGCCTCTTCAAAGTCGATGTTCGCAACGATGCGCACTCGGCATGGATCGAGGCGTCGCTGCGCTATGCCGCGACCGAGGCGGCGCAACGGCGCGCAGGCAGCGCTATCGTGCTGTCGCGTTTGTCCGAACTGCTGTTCGTGTGGGCCGTGCGGCGCTGCATCGACGACCTGCCGGCTGACCGCAAGAACTGGCTCGCGGGCGTGAAGGACCGGTTCGTCGGCCGCGCGCTGTCGATCCTGCATGCGCAGCCTGCCTACAACTGGACCGTCGACGAACTCGCGCGAAAAGTCGGCCTGTCGCGGTCCGCATTTGCTGCGCGATTCAGCGAACTGCTAGGCCAACCGCCGATGCAATACCTCGCTCGCTGGCGTCTGATCGTCGCGGCGCAGGAACTGTCGTACAGCAGCAAGGCGATTGCGGCGATCGCCGAGGAAGTCGGTTACGAATCGGAATCGGCGTTCCACCGCGCGTTCCGGCGCGAGTTCGGCCAGCCGCCCGCTACGTGGCGAAAGCGTCATAGCCATGTCAACGGAACCGACGCTCTGGCGCCGAGCCAGTAATGCGACAACTCCAGCAGCTGACCGGCAGGCCGCAGCGTGAACGTCACGCGATTGCGCCTGGGCAAGCCGCCGCGCACGACACGGAAGAAGGCCGCTCGCCTTGGCATCGAATGGAGAGCCCGATGCTCGTTTGCCATCGTGTGCAGGATGCGGCGCGCTGCGGCTTGCCATGCGAGCGGATCGAGTATCCGCGTGCCGCGTAGCGATCTCAACAGCGATAGCGCAGTGCTGAGTTCGCGCATATGCCTGCCGTGGTCGTTGTTCAACTGCCGCACGATCGCGAAGCACGCATCCCAGCCGACATGCGTATGAAGATGCAGCAACGCGATCAGCAATATGGGCGGCAAGAGCGCGAGGCTCTCGCGCGTCAGCACGTCGTTGTGCAAGAGCGCGAGCAATTGAGCCTGTGAAACGTCGCTGATGCGGCTTCGCTGCAAGTCCGGCAGGTGACGCATGACAAGGCCTCCTGTGAGGAAAGGGTCGCGGATTCTCGTGGCCGATAATCGTCACGCAGCGCGCGACCACGGCGATGGAAAAGGCTGGACACCTGACTTCACAAGACCTTGCTGCCTGACGTCGTTGAACTTGAACGCGCTTGCTGCAAAAGATGATGCATGGTGCTCGATGCCGTCTCTGGATTCACTATGAAGCAAAGTGTTGCAAAGACCTTTGCCCTCGCGTCGCGCCTCTTTGTCCGATCGTCCGTTTTTGCCGTGCTCGTGGTGCGGGCTTTGCCGCGCGTCCGGCGCGTTTTGCCGGGCGTCCTGCGGGTATCGGCGAGTACCTCGCGATTCCTTCGATTGACGCGAACGAACCTTGCGACAACACTGTGTTCGAGTGCGCCCTGTGCCGCGAATGAACGCGTGACAGGGCGTTCGTTCGTCGGGCATCGATCTGCGTTGGGAGCGCGTACTTCATGAACAGTCTGGATGGAACCATCGTCGCCATTACGGGCGCCTTCGGCAATCTCGGTCTTGTGACGGCGCAAGTACTGACCGAGCGCGGCGCGAAGGTTGCGTTGATCAGCAGAGGGAAGGCGCCGGCGAATCTGCCGGCGTCGCTGGCGCAGGCGTATGTCGCGGGCGGTGTCGATCTCGCGGAACGGGACGCGGCGCAACGCGCGGTCGATTCGATCGCGAGCCAGCTCGGCGGGCTGAATGCGCTCGTGAATGTCGCGGGTGGATTTAGCTGGGAGACGGTCGCGGACGGCAGCGCGGACACGTGGGAACGTATGTTCGACGTGAACGTGAAGACGACGGTCAACGCCACGAAAGCGGCGCTTCATCATCTGACGAAGCGCACAGGCGGGCGCATCGTCAACATCGGCGCGATGGCGGGGTTGAAGGCGGGCATGGGGATGGGCGCCTACGCGGCGTCGAAGGCGGGCGTGATGCGGCTGACGGAAGCGCTTGCCGAAGAACTCAAGGACAAGGGCGCGACCGTCAACGCGATTTTGCCGAGCATCATCGACACGCCGCAGAATCGCGCCGACATGCCCGATGCCGATTTCACGCGCTGGGTGACGCCGGAGCAGATTGGCGGCGTGATCGCGTTCCTGCTGTCGAAGGAAGCTCAGTGCGTGACAGGCGCGCTGATTCCCGTCGCAGGGCGAGTGTGACGCCGGTTGAATTCAAACATTACAGAATACTGTCAAAGATATTTCATAATCATTCATTAAATTAGCGCGTCATCAAGGCGCGCCATGGACGACTGATCTGCGGCGTGGGCTGATTGTTGAGCCAACCACCCATCCCCACCAACGGATCACGACAACATGGCGCAGCCACTCGACTACTCACGCCGCAAGGCGCTCAAGATCATTGCCGGCGCACCGATGCTGCCGCTCGGCAGCGCGGCCGCCGCCTCGCTGCTCGCGGCATGCGGCAGCGGTAACGACCACGCGGCGAGCGCCACGCCGTCCCCTTCGACGTCCGCCTTCACGGCGGCGTCGTTCGGCGGCATGGCGGCGCCGTCGCTCGCCGATCCCGCCGCGATGGCGACGACGACGGTCGCATCGACGATGACCGCGCAGTTCGCCGACGGCAGCCGCCGCAGCTACAAGCTCGCGTATCAGCCGTTCTTCATCACGGGCGACACGGTGCCGAACACGACAGGCGGCACGATCGTCGCGGGCGGGTATGTCGATATCAACAATCAGCCGATCATCGACCGTTCGGTTCCCGGCAAGGAGCGCCAGTTCTTCTCCGATTGTCCGGATGGCACGTCGCTGATCCGCCTCGACAAGCCGACGGTGAAGGGCGTGAAGGGCAACCCGGTGTTCGCCGTCGTGCAGTTCGAATACGCGACGCGCGACCAGACGCAAACGGCCGCCGGCGACATGTACGGCAAGCTGCCGTCGCCCATCGCCGTGCTCACGCTCGACCAGGACCCGGCGACGGGCAAGCTCGCGCTCGTGAGCTATTCGAATGTCGATACGTCGGGCGCGCACGGTTTGTGGATCACGTGCGGCGCGAGCCTGTCGCCGTGGAACACGCATTTGTCGAGCGAAGAATACGAGCCGGACGCCGCGACGATCGCCACGAACACGCAGTTCCAGGCGTACAGCCAGAACCTGTACGGCAACACGACGACCGCGCGGCCCTATCACTACGGACACTTGCCCGAAGTCACCGTGAATCCCGACGGCACGGGCACGGTCAAGAAGCACTACTGCCTCGGGCGCATTTCGCACGAGTTGATCCAGGTGATGCCCGACAGGCGCACCGTGCTGATGGGCGACGACGCGACCAACGGCGGCCTCTTCATGTTCATCGCCGACAAGGAAGCGGACCTGTCCGCGGGTACGCTGTATGTGGCGAAGTGGGCGCAAACATCGTCGGCGGGCGCGGGCGCGGCGACCCTCACGTGGCTCAATCTCGGCCACGCGACCAGCGACGAAATCGAAGCGCTCGCCAACACGCTGACGAACGCCGACATCATGGACATCGTCACCAACGAGGCCACCCCGCCCAGCGATCCGACGTACACGAAGATTCACTTTGGCGGCAAATTCAACTGGATTCGCATCAAGCCGGGCATGGAGAAGGCGGCCGCGTTTCTGGAGACGCATCGCTACGCCGCGCTGCGCGGCGCGAGCATGGGCTTCACGAAGCTCGAAGGCACCACGGTCAACGCGAAGGACAAGATCCTGTACTCGGCGATGTCGCAGATCACGGCGTCGATGGTGCGCGGCAACGCGCATTCGACGGATATCGCACTGGACAAGGGCATCTCGTCGGGCGCGGTCTACGCGCTGAACATGAAGGGCGGACAGCGTGACCTGGGCGGCGCGGCGATCGACAGCGAATGGGTGCCCGTCGACATGAGCGCGCCCGCCGCGCTCGTCGGCGAAGACCTCGCGACGGCGGACAGCCTCGGCAATACCGCGAACCCGGAAAAGATCGCGAATCCCGACAACCTCAAGTTCTCGGAGAAACTGCGCACGCTCTTCATCGGCGAAGACAGCGGCATGCACGTCAACAACTTCCTGTGGGCGTACCACGTCGACACGAAGACGCTGTCGCGCATCCTGTCGTGCCCGGCGGGCGCCGAGTCGACGGGCCTGCATGCCGTCGATGAAATCAACGGCTGGACCTACATCATGAGCAACTTCCAGCACGCGGGCGACTGGAGCAGCTTGCACGCGAAAGTGCAGACCGCGCTCGATCCGCTCGTGCGCGCCAACTACAAGGATCGCTTCGGCGCGGCGGTCGGCTATCTGACGGCGGACCCGACCTCGATCAAGCTGGCTTGACGGCAACGCTTGCGGCGATCCTCACGGTCTCATCGCGGGGAATTTGATGACGCTTGGGGCTGGACGGAAGGCACGGTCGCGGGCGATTCATCGACCCCTCTCCGGAGGGGTTTTTTTATTGGCGCACGCTTTTTTGCAGCGCCTGTACTCCTTGCGCAGTTCGGCGATCTTCGCTGCGACGCTCGCCAGAATGCCGAGCGCTCCCACTGTTTCTACCAAGGCGGAAAGCATGGTGTCTCCTTTCTGATGCGAGGGCGATCGACGCGGATGGGTGAGTGGAGCGTGCGTCCACCGCCTGGCCGTCACAATCTGGAAGTTCCAAAGCCAGATTTCGCCCTTGCCGAAGCGTGAAGTTGGCGCGCCGGCAATCAGAAGGACGATCGATGCTGGCAGGATTGAAGGCGCGGGCCGTAGCGAACACCGTTTCCTCACCGCTTCTTTCACGTCGGACCATCGGGCATTTCGCTCTGTCACTATTTGCGGCTATGCGGCGCAAGCGCTGTCAATACACTGGACGCGCCGAAAAGGATTCGGCCTACGTGGAAGAGTTTTTCGTATCGAGAGCGAGTGCCGTCGAGCGCATCGTGCTGGCGCGGCGGGCGTTGATGAAAGAGATCGAGGGCGCGAGCGCGGGTGCGTTCGCGCTCAGTCAAGGTCCGTCGTTGCTCGAAAGACTCGAGCAACTGATGTTCGACGTGCGCGCTGGCCGGGTATCGGATTTCGTCATGCCGTCGCTGACGAGCAAGGTGCGGATACTCGTGATGGCCGGCTAGTGCATTACACCGATTCCCGCCGCCAGGCCAGTGGGACACCTACGAACGCAATCGTAAAACCGAGCAGAGCCTCGGAATTTGACATTTCACACTTAACATTTTGCTGCCGGATGTCGATAAACCGTACTTCATACGCCTCTTTTCGCGGATAAGGGACTGCTTCATTCAGCAAAGTCCTGCGAGCGGCCGAGGGGCACATTCTGGGGGCTCTCATGTTACAGGGCAGCTACAACAGTCTTCTCGTGCTGTTCTCGCTCCTTGTCGCGGTGCTGGCCGCGTACACGTCGCTTGAAATGGCGGGCCGCATCACGACGGCGACCGGCCGGACCGCACGTTGGTGGCTCACGGGCGGCGCGTTTGCGATGGGGCTCGGCATCTGGTCGATGCACTTCATCGGCATGCTCGCGTTCAGCCTGCCGATCCCGCTCGGCTACGATCCCGTCGTCACGGTGCTGTCGCTGTCGATCGCGGTTGCGTCGTCGGCGTTCGCGCTGTGGCTGGTCTGCCAGGACGCATTGCCCGCCGGGCGGCTTGCGGGCGGCGCGCTGCTGATGGGCCTCGGCGTCGCGGGCATGCACTACACGGGCATGGTAGCCATGCAGATGGAGCCTGGCATCGTGTACGACGCCGGGCTGTTCGCGCTGTCGATCGTGATCGCCGTCGCTGCCTCGGGCGTTGCGTTGAAGACGGCGTTCAGCCTGCGACACAACTCGCGCCGCATGCGCCCGCTGCGCGCGGGCGCCGCCGTCGTGATGGGATTCGCGATCGTCGGCATGCACTACACGGGCATGTCGGCAGCGGCCTTTCCGGCAGGCAGCCTGTGCGTCGCGGCAACCGACGGCGTGAACACCACATGGGTCGCCGTCGTCATCATCATCGTGACGCTCGCGGTGACGGGCGTCGCGTTGTCGCTTTCCGTGCTCGACGAACTGCGGCTCGAAGCGGAGAACGCGGCGCTCACGCGTTCGCTGGCGCAAGCCAACCAGGAACTCTGCTATCTCGCCTGGCATGACGCGTTGACCAAGCTGCCGAACCGCGTGCTGCTCGAAGCGCGGCTCGAGGAAGCGCTGGCGAAATCGCGTGTGGACGGCAGCCGGTTCGCGTTGATGTTCATGGACCTCGACGGCTTCAAGATTGTCAACGACGCATACGGCCACCAGGTCGGCGACCGGCTGCTAGAGCAGGTCGCCGAGCGGCTCGCGTCGGCCGTTCGCGCAAGGGACACCGTGGCGCGCGTGGGCGGCGACGAATTCGTGCTGCTGCTGCCCGGCGAGGACCAGGCGGGCGCGATGGCCATCGCCAGCCGGCTGCTGGCCGTGATCGGCGCGCCGTTCGAGATCGACGGCCACGAACTGGGCATCTCGACCAGCATCGGCATCGCGATGTGTCCCGTCGACGGCGCGCTCGGCCACGAGGCGCTGACGCACGCCGACGCCGCCATGTATCACGCGAAGTCGCTGGGCCGCAACGCGTATTCGTTCTTCGACGCGTCGATGAACGAGAACATGCAAGGCCAGTTGCAGCTGACGCAGGAGTTGCGCGCGGCCGTCGAGCGCGGGCAACTGGTGCTGCACTATCAGCCGCAATTCGCCGCGCCCGATGGGCCGATTACGGGCGTCGAGGCGCTGGTGCGCTGGGCGCATCCGAAGCGCGGCCTGATCGGACCCGACGAATTCATCCCGCTTGCCGAGAAGACGGGGCTGATCGTGCCGATCGGCGAATGGGTGCTCGACGAAGCGTGCCGCCAGATCGGCGAGTGGCTCGATTCGGGCGCGTGCGACTGGAACGTCGCCGTCAACCTGTCGCCCATGCAGTTCGGCCACCCGCAACTGACGTCGCTGGTGCGCGACACGCTGGCGCGGCATCGCGTCGATCCGCGCCGTCTGACGATCGAAGTCACCGAGTCGGCGGCGATGCGCGATGTCGAGGCGAGCCTGCGGATTCTGCAAAGCCTGCATGAGATGGGCGTGCGCATTTCCATTGACGATTTCGGCACCGGCTATTCGAGCCTGATGTATCTGAAGCGTTTGCCTGCGAGCGAGCTGAAGATCGACCGGGGCTTCGTGCGCGAGCTGGCGCATGACGCGGAGGATGCGGCGATTGTGTCGTCCGTCGTCGCGCTCGGTCAGACGTTGGGTATCGACATCGTCGCGGAAGGGGTCGAGACGGCGACGCAAAAGGAGTTCCTGACGCGGCTCGGCTGCAATTCGCTGCAAGGCTTTCTGCTCGGACGGCCGGTTCCGGCTGCGGACCTGCACGCCTTGTCGCGAGAATGCACGCAGCCGAGCTTGTCGTGACGCAGGCGGCTGCGCAACGTGTTTCGTCTGAACGTTCGATTGACCACATAGCGGCACGCGCCCGTCGGCGATACTCTGCTTGCGCACGGGGGAAGTTTGCGCGTAACGCGAAAAACCAGAAATGGCGAAGGGTTGAACGGTCGGCAAAGTGTGAGCGCCGCAGGCGCGAGTCTTTGCCGAATGTCTAGCCCTCCGGCGCCGTCAGGCGACCGTGGCCTTCAAAACTACAGCATGAACGCCGGCCTTGGCCGGCGTTTTCTTTTGTGCGCGCAGTGCGCTCGGGCTGCCGGGCTGCAGCTTTGCTGCGTGCGATTTTTTCATCGCCGGTAGTATCTGGGTTTGGCTTGCGCCTGCTCACTTTCTGTCGATGCCACACAACATGCTCGCTGTGCTCAAAAAATGGCTGTTCATCGTCTATCTGCTGGGAAGCGGAACGATCTGGTCCACGGTGATGCTGCTGCTGTATCCGTTCATCAACCGGTCGGCGCGCTACCGGCTCGCGGCGCTATGGTGCCGGGCGCTCGTCGCGGTGATGCGCGCGGCGTTCGGCATCCGCTGCTCGATAGAAGGTCTCGAACATCTGCCGAAGGAACCGTCGATCGTCCTTTGCCGCCACGAATCGACGTGGGAAACGCTCGCGTTTCTCGCGCTCTTTCCGCGCCGGATCAGCTTTGTGTTCAAGCAGGATTTGCTGCGTATTCCGTTCTTCGGCTGGGTGCTGAGGGGGCTCGACATGGTCAGCCTGGACCGCGGCTCGCCGCGCCAGGCACATGTCGCCGTGACGCGTGAAGCAGCCGAGCGCCTCGCGAAGGGTGATATGGTCGTGATCTTTCCGGAAGGCACGCGCGTGCCGCACGGCGCGCCTGTCAAGCTGACCTCAGGCGGCGTGCGTCTGGCCTGCGCGACGGGCGCGCTGATCGTGCCCGTGGTGCACAACGCCGGCAAGGTGTGGCCCGCGAAAGGCTGGCCGGTGGGCGCGGGAGATATTCGCGTCGTGATTGGTCCGACGCTGTCGCCTGCCGAGCGCTCGCCGCAGGAACTCAGCCATCAGGTGCACGACTGGATGCAGGCCGAGCTGCTCAAACTCTAGCGCTAGCGGCGTCCGCCGCGCTCAGGCGGCGACGGGGTGCGCGAGTTCTTGTTCGGTGCGCATCAGCCCTTCGATCATCCGCGCTTCGGCCTTGGCGATATCTTCCAGCGAGGCAGCGGCGAGCTGGCGGTCGAACGCATCGAGCGCGATGGTCAGCCACGCGTAGTTGTCGCCTTCCACCGTCCACTCGCCGCGCGCCGTCTTGGCGCTGTCGATGTCGGTCATCGCGATCTGCGCTTCGGCGATATCGTCGATCGCTTCCGGCAGGTGGCCGATGCGGCTCAGTTCTTCGGCGATGAGCAGTTGCCGGCCGAGCGTCGTGAACAGTTCGCGCGAGCCTTGCCCGCGTCGGAACGCGTCGAGACTTGCATAGGCTTGCAACAGCATGGCCCGCGTGATGGGCTCGTGTGCGGCGCGGCTGAAAGTCAGCGCGCGCAGCAGCGGCGACATGGCGGGAGCGTGACGGGTCTGCTTGCGGCTTCTCGACTTGTTCGACATGGTGATGTACCTCTTTTCTTCGTTTCCTGTGCAGGCGGGGGCCTTGTGTCGCCAGGAAAAAGGTGCCGCCGATGCTCTGGCGGCACTACAGGGGATGACTGGTGTTACATGGGCCGGAAGTCGGCGCCGAGGCGCAACTCCCGTTGGCAGGGTTCCGACGACAAGCCTGCGAACGAATAATGAGCCGTGACAATTAAGACAGACTTAAATCGCGAAGGCTCGTTTCGAGCGACGCAGGCACGCTCGCCGGCATTACTGATACTGGGCGTGAATGGCCTGGCGCTGCGCGGCCTGTTCGTCGGCGTGCTTTTTCGCAAGATGCCGCCCGACGATGCAACCGCCGACCGCGCCGACCACAGCGTGATGGCCCGCGTAGTGTCCCGCGACGCCGCCGACCACGGCGCCCTTGATGCAACCCGCCGCATGTGCTGTCCCGCTGATGGCGAGAAACAGCGTTGCGGCGGCGAGTGTGGCTTTCCCGAAAGCGGTCATGCTGATACCCCGTTTGCTTTGATCGAACCGATGTTGCGCCAGTGCGCCCGATTTCAATAGCGTCGTGTATCGGAGCGCGCTGGATACTGTGAGCGCAGTGTACGTGGCGGCCCATGCCGAAGGTGCAACATGTGTGCGAGTTTCGTAACAAGCAGTTAGACGGCGCTTCACGGCGCGGGTGAAGAAGAAGGCGCAGGCGTCGCGCGCAGGCGGTGCGTGGTTTTCGGCGCGGCTGCAGCAGCCGAGGCCGCTTCCGATACGCCCGCCGCACCCGCGGGCACATCGATGGGGCGCGTCGACGGGCCTGCCGCGCCGGGATACATCGCCATCAAGGTGCGCAGCACGCCATTGGTCCAGCCGAAACCGTCCTGCAACGGATATTCGCCGCCGCCCGCCGCCGTCGTCCCTGCCCTGGCATCGACGTCGTACTTCTCGACCAGCTTGCCCGTGTGCTGGTAATACGCGACGTTGGTGCCGATCCAGCGCGTGGCGATCTGCTGCGCGAGGTCGGCATGACCATAGCGCCGCAAGCCCGTCACGGCGAGATATTGCAGCGGCGCCCAGCCGTTCGGCTCGTCCCATTGCTGGCCTGTGTCGACCGTTGTGGTCGCGAGGCCGCCGGGGCGCAACAGGCGAGCGCGGATGGTCGCCGCCACCTCGGCCGCTTGCGTTTTCGTTGCGACGCCCGCGTACAGCGGATAGACCGTCGCCGCGCTCAGCCGATGCGTGAGCCGATGCGCGACGAAGTCGTAATCGCCGAATGCATTGAGTTGCGGGTCCCACAGCACGCGGCGGATCGCATCGGCGCGCGCGGCGGCGCGCTGTTCGAGATTTTCCGCGTGCGAAGCGTCGCCCTGCACGCGATACGCCTTCGCCAGCGTGCGTTCGAGATCGACGAGCAGGCAGTTCAGATCGACGGGAATCAGCGACGTGACTTCGATGGTCGCAAGCGTCTTGCCGTCGGCGAACCAGCGCGAGCTGAAGTCCCAGCCCGTTTCGCCGCCCGCGCGCAGATTGCGCCACAGGTCTTCGGCGTTGCGCTGCGGCGTCGCTTGCGCGGTGGCGACGTCCTCCCGATACGATTCGTCGCGCGGCGTGGCGCGCTCGTCCCAATAGCGGTTCAGCAGCGTGCCGTCGGGCAGGCGCACGAGATGCCGGTAGGCGGTGCCAGGCGCGACCTTGTCGTGGCCGTCCATCCAGTACGCGTATTCTTTGCGCAACTGCGGCAGATAGCGCAGATAGACCTGATCGCCTTCTCGATCGGCGGCGAGACGCACCATCTGCCCGAAGAACGGCGGCTGCGAGCGGCTCAGATAGTACGTGCGATTGCCGTTCGGAATATGGCCATAGCGGTCGATCAAGATCGCGAAGTTGTCGAGTTCGTTCTTCAGCAGGTCTTCGCGGCCGCTTTGCCTCAGTCCGAGCATGATGAAGTACGAGTCCCAGTAGTAAATCTCGTCGAAGCGGTCGCCGGGCACGATGTACGGATACGGCAGCGGCAGCAGCGACGACCACGGGCTCGCGCTGGCATCGGGGTCGCGCCTGAGCACGGACCAGAGCGTGTCGATGTGCGCCGTGATGCTCTGGTTCGGGTCGGACACGTAGTTCTTCGTTTCGCGTGCAGGCAGTGTGAAGCGCTGCGCGACGAACGACTTCAGTGCGAACTGCGCGTTGTCCTTCTGCCTGGCATAATCGGCGACGATCTGTTGCGGCGGTGCGTTCGGCACCATGTCGGCGAAGGTCTTGCTGTCCGGGTACAGATGTGCGAGTTCGACATCGCGATACAGCGCGCCGTATAGCTCGGACGGCGGCACGGGCACGACGGGCGATGCGTTGCTGACAAGGCCGGCCTGATTGGCCGCTGGTGTTTGCGCGGCGCCAGGCGGCATGTGAACGACGAGCAGCGCGGCGGCACAGAGGGTAGTCGAGAGAATGCGGCGGGCATGGCTTTGCTGAATCGACATGACGCTCCTGAGTAAGGGCTTTCGATTACAAGGGAGTCACGACAGCAACGCATGTTCCCCAATGAGCGGAAATTGCACTCGCCCAACCCGCGTTTCATGCGTTTTGATGGAAACACCTGAATGACCGTTCAACAGCAAGACTGGTTCACGAATCTGATACGCGCCCCCGAAGCGCGCCGCTTCGGACGCACGCTGACGGGCTGCGTGCTCAGCTACGGCGCCGCGACGCTGGCGGGGTTGCCTGAAGGCTACTGGGCCTTGATCACGACGATGATCGTCGTGACGCAACCCAGTCTGACGCAGGCCATTACGATCGCACGGGACCAGATTATCGGCGCGTGTATCGGCGGGATCGTGGGCGGCATCGGGCTGGTCGTGATGGATCGCGGCATCGAGCCGCTCACGGTGTTCTCCGTGGCGCTGCTGCCGTTGGCGGCGCTGGCTGCCGCGCGGCCCGGTTTGCGGCTCGCGTGCGTGACGCTGGTGATCGTGGTGCTCGTGCCTGGCGACGGCGGCTCGGCGTTCGTGCGGCCACTGCATCGCGTGGCGGAAATTCTGATCGGCGCGGCGGCTGCGTTCGTCGCGACGGTGCTGTGGCCGAACCGCGCGCTGAAGGGCGCGCATCGGAACGCGCGCGACTGTCTGGAAACGCTTGCACAGATGATCGAGCACAAGCTCGCGTTCTCCCGGGACGATGCGCAGATGGCGCGGCTCGAGCAACGCAGTCTCGCTGCGCAGACGGCGCTTGCGGACGCATTGCAAGAGGCGGGGCGCGAGCATGTGTTCGTGCCGATCCTGCGCGGCAGTTCCGACGCGATCGACAAGGTGCCGCCGTTTCTGAGCCGCTTGCATCGGGACGTGCTGGTGTTCGGCCAGGCGCTTGCGCACACATGCGCGGGCGACGAAGCGCCGCATCTCGATCAGGCGTGGTCGGCGGTGCCGCGCGCATTGTCGCAACTCGCCGATGCCGTCGGCGCGATTCCGTTGAACAAGCAGAAGTTGCAGGACGCGCGCGCGACGCTCGAACCGTTGCTCAAGCGGATTAACGCGCGTGTGGACGGCGCAAACGCGACGCTCGCGCCGGGCATCGAACTCGTGATGGCGTTGATCGTCAAGGACACGGACGGGCTCGTGCAGGTGTTGACGCCCACCGTAAAAACGAAGTCACCGTAAATGTTCGCAATGCCTCACCAACACTAACAACGGGACGAAGCAGCGACTATGCTTTTTGATGAGGCCGCATAGTGCGTCGTACGCAAACGACTGACGAATCGTATCGCGCCCGCCATCAACGTTTGCAAACCATCGCGCCTCGCTCGCCGTCGATTGTTGTCGCAACGATCAAACAAGGAGTTGAACAATGAAGACCCTTGCGTTTGTTCTTGCTGTCGCGGGTTTGGCGGGGCTGGCCGCCCCCGTGGCCTCGTTCGCGAAGATCGATCAGAACGCCGACTACTATCGTGCCGACTACCGCGTGCACGATACGGGCAACGATCCGCAGGAAGCAAAGCGCCAAAGCAATTGCCAGAGCCGCGGCGACTGCGCGCCTGTCGATCGGTGAAGCGGCGGCTGCGCCGCTCCTGCATCTGTCGCGGATCGACCGTCGATTTGCACAGCGCGCCGTGGGCCATGCAGGTGCCCGGCGCGCCGTAGGCGCTCGTCATCGGACAGTGCATGCAAACGCCCGGTCGATCGCCGACACCCATACCCGCCGACGGCGAAAGACTCTATCAACCACGAAGAGTGAATGACGGCCTTCGCGCGAGCGATAACGCAGCGATAATTCAGGCTCGCAACACAAGTCAATCTTCCCGCATGCAACATCTCGATCCGCGCAAGCCGACAGCGAAAAGAAAGCTACCGGGCGAATGAGCGTTTAAAATCCGGGCTCGCGTATTTTTCGGACCGGATGCAACGCTTCCGTCCATCGGTCAATTTTTTCCGTTCAAGCCCATGTCGACACCTAATCGTGCCAACGCTCGCCGTTCGCTGACGCTTCTCGAAACCCTCGGTCTGGTCGGTATCGCCGCCGCGCTGTGCAGCGCGCTGCTGCGTCACTTTTTCTGAGCGCGGCGGCCGATACGTCCGCTGTGCGGCGAGTGGTCGCATGCACTCGTCCAGCTATCACATCACATGTACACGAAAGCCACTGCCGTCGAACTCCAGTTTTCACCCGACCGCCTCAACGATGGCGCGGGCGATCCGTTCTGGATCGATCTGAACCACAACGAAGCCGTCGAGCTTCATCAGGCGCTGCAACGCTATCTCGACACGCCGGCCGCCGGGCGGCCTGCGCCGCTCGTCGTCTCGCTCGACAAGGACAAGCGCGCGGGCGTTGCTGAATCAACCGGCTCGAATGCCGCCACGCAGACACAGACATCCGCCGACGACTTCAAGCAGTGGGTCTGCGTGATCTGCGGCTGGGTCTACGACGAAGCGGCCGGCTTGCCCGAAGAAGGCATCGCGGCCGGCACGCGTTGGGCCGACGTGCCGGAAGACTGGCGTTGTCCGCTGTGCGATGTCGGCAAGGAAGATTTCGCGCTCGTCGAATTCTGATCGCGCCGCGTTGGCGAAGCGCTGCGCAAAGCCCACAGACGACCCAAACGGTATCCGTCCGGCGAAGCGGGTATACTCTCGCGCCTTGAACGTTTGCAATACATCTGCACTTCCGGGCACCGCTTCCTGATGAAAAGCATTACTGCCCTATTGGGCGTCTTCAGTCTCGTGTGGTTCTGCACGAGCGCGTTTTCGCAATCGCAGGCCGACGTGCCCGACGACTACGCATATCTCACGCGTCTTCACGTCCGTCCTGCCGTCATCAACTGCATCGCCGAGCTCGACCGCTGGATTCGGACTACCTCACGTTATGACATGTTCCTCGCACCGGACCGTCGCGTGCTGAAGGCCAAAGTCAACGAAGACGGCGGCTTATTCTCCGGCAACAACGGTTCGCAGCAGGTCGAATCGACTGTGTCGATGCGCGCGTTCGCACGCCTTCGTAACCGGCAGTCGTGGATGCCCGTGATCGCGCAATGCGGTGTCTGGCACGAGCATGTCGTCGGCGTGTCGTTGCAGCAGGTCGACGGGCAAACGCCCGTGGTGCGCTGACGAGGCGCGCGGCTCAATCGCCGTGGATATTCAGCTTGAAATCCACCGGCGAGCCATATGAGAACCTGCGCGTCAGCGAACGCACATCGTATTCGCGCAACGCGGAAAGATAGGACGGACCGTGGATGATGGCGGGTGAAGGCGTGCCCGAGCGGTGCCGGTCGTGATGATCGGCTTCGAACGCGGGCGAGTCGAAGTCGGAAGACGGATTGGCGAGCGCGATGATGACCGGGCCGTCCGCGTAAGCCGAGTAGACCCCGGCTGTGCCGAACGCGGCCATCCATACTGCGAGCAGTACGACGTAAGATTTCATCTGCGACGGGCTGCCGTGTCAATCGCGCACGATGCGCGGTTTCGCGCCATGAATTGATATTAGTCACGCAACGACGGCAACGCAAGGCGGGCCGCCGGCGCGCGCTACGTCAGTTCGTCGATCAACTGCCGTGCGGCGGGCGAAAGCACGGAGCCGCGCCGCCATGTCGCGCGGCATCAGCGAAACAAGTGTGTCGGGTCGCTGCAACATCAGCACGGTGGTGATCGTCGATGCCGTTTAAATGGGATGCGGCGGCACGGCGAGTCCCGCTTCCTTGAATTCGCGCTCGAACAGCCCGCGCAGCGGCATGATGCCCGGATCGACGATCCAGCCGCTCTTCGCGAGACCGGCGAGCAATCGAATCGACGTTCGGCAGCATGAGGGAGGAAGAGAGGAGGTGGGGCGTGAGCGTCTCAGGCTCTGAGCTTGTCGACGAGGAAGTCGACGAAGGCGCGCACGCGCGACGACAGATGCCGCGCATGCGGATACAACAGCACGAACGGCCTCGTGCGGCCGCCGTACGGCGTGAGCACTTCGCGCAAGGCGCCGTCCTTCAGGTCTCTTTCGACGACGAACCGATACGTTTGGAACAGCCCCGCGTCGTGTCGCGCGAGCGTGGCCCCTGCGAGTACATCGCCCGACGTGCTGTTGCCGCCGCGCGTCATCATTTCGCTCTCTTCGCCATCATGCTGGAACAGCCACGGAATGTTGCGCCCCGTGCTCGGCAGCGCGAACTGGATGCATTCGTGGTGAACAAGATCGTCGGGTGTGTCCAGCCTGGCTGCCGACTTCAGGTAGGCGGGCGAAGCGACGACCACGAGTTCGGCGTCTTCGAGCTTGCGCGCGATCAGGCCGGAGTCGTCCGGCGCGCGGCCCCGGATGGCGAGGTCGAAGCCTTCGTCGGCGAAGTCGATGTTGCGGTTGCTCAGGTGCGTTTCGACCGTGACGTCGGGATAGAGCTTGCGAAATTCCGCGAGCAGCGGCAGCACGCGATAGTGGCTGTACGGCGTCGGCATGCTGATGCGCAGCACGCCCGACGGCGTGCTCTGCTGTCCCGTCGCTTCGCGCTCGGCATCGGCGAGTTGGGCGAGCGCCTGACGGCATTGCTCGAAGTAACGGCGGCCCGCGTCGGTGAGCCTGATCTGCCGTGTCGTGCGTACGAAAAGCCGCACGCCGAGCCGTTCCTCCAGGCGCGCAACCGACCGGCTCACGGCCGCAGGCGTCACGCTCGCGGCCGTCGCCGCGACCGTGAAGCTTTCCAGTTCGGCGGCGAGACAGAACAGCTCGATGCTGCCCAGCAGTAGGTCTTCGAATTGACGCTGCATGTCCTTTCCGTGAACGGCGGATGTGGTTTGCGCCGGGCGCTGTCGAGACGCACGAAGCGAAGCGGCGCAGGGCGCTGCGCCGCGTGTCCGCAGAGGATAGCAGGTCTCAAGCCAACTGATACTTCTCCCGGACGAGATGACCGATGCCGATTCCGGCATTGAGGTTGACGCCGCTGCCAATAAACGTCACGGGCCCGTTTTCTTCGATGTCATGCTGGCCCCGGCGCGCGCCGAGTTCGGCGACCTTCTTGCGCTGATCGGCGCTCAGCCGTGTTTGAACTGGAACGCGCTGACCTCGGCGCCGCAATGGTCGAAGCGGATCGCCCCGGGGCCGATGCCTTGCACCTGGCTGGCCGGGTGCTCGGTGCCGCACGACGCGCAGAACCTGGCGACGAACGGATCGCCGTGATAGCGCCCTTCGACGCATCACGCCGGACGACGTCGCATGCGACGTCACGCGCATGCGCTGGATCTTCAGCGCGACGGCATCGCCGACCTCCGCGCCTTCGCGTTGCTTTGCGGACAACGAGTCGTGAACCTGGTTGCTGTTGGTGAGGGCGCCGATTTGCCTGTACGCTTGTGGGATCAGGGTCAGCCGTTCGCGTCTGCGGCAACGGCCCCGGATGTCCCCACGATCAACGCGCTGCGCCGCGTGCGGCGCAAGGCAGATACAACAGGAGTTTCAATGCTTTTACATCTTTCGACCTGGACTGAGATCGAGCAATACCTGAAGCGAAGCCGCGCGATCGTCGTGCCTATCGGTTCGAACGAGCAGCACGGTCCGACGGGCCTGCTCGGCACCGACTGGCTGTGCCCGGAGATCATCGCGCGTGAAGCGGAAAAGTCGGCCGATATCCTCGTCGCGCCGACCTTCAACATCGGCATGGCGCAGCATCATCTCGGCTTTCCGGGGACGATTTCGCTGCGGCCGTCCACGTTCATCGCTGCCATTGGCGACTGGATTCGCTCGCTGGCGGCGCATGGCTTCGAGAAGATCCTGTTTCTGAATGGCCACGGCGGAAACATCGCATCGATCGAGGCGGCGTTTTCGGAGGTCTATGTCGAAGCGAGCTTCGCGAAGCGCCGCGCAGGTTTTGCGATGAAGCTGGCTAACTGGTGGGATCTGGAAGGGGTCGGCGAACTCGCGCGCAAGCAGTTCCCCGAAGGGCATGGCGTTCACGCTACGCCGTCCGAAATCGCGATCACGCAGTGGGCTTTCCCGGACGCGATCAAATCCGCCGATTATTCGCCGAAGATCGCGCCGTCCGGCCCGATCCGGGAAGCGCTGGATTTCCGCGCGCGCTATCCCGATGGCCGCATGGGCTCGGACCCGGCTCAGGCGTCGCCGGAAAAGGGCGGCGAACTGGTGCGGCTGGCGGCGTCGAGCCTCGTGCGCGAACTGAACGCGTTCGCCAGCGAGCCGCTCCCCGGCTGATGCGCGGGACGGACGCGGCGGGGTGCCGCGCCTTTCACCTGTTCCCGGCACTCAAGAGTGAATTGCCCGCTTGATGGTTGACCCATCGTCCGCTGAAAAAGATGATCTGAGGTACAGATAGCATGGCGAGAGCGTTTGCAATTGGGGCGAGGCGTTTTGATCGCTTGTCCTTTCTCCGGTTGCGGGCCGCCCATGCGCCAACCGTTTTCATGAGGACATGACATGAGCACTCGTTCCGAAGGCGAGCCGCTGTTGAGTTTGCTGGGCATCAGCAAGCCGATCATTCAGGCGCCGATGGCAGGCGTCAGCACGCCGGCGCTGGCGGCGGCCGTATCCAATGCGGGCGGCCTCGGCTCGCTGGGCGTGGGCGCGATGAAAGCCGACGCGGCGCGCAAGACGATCCGCGACACGCGGGCGTTGACGAGCGCGCCGTTCAACATCAATGTTTTCTGCCACGCGCCAGCAACGGCGAATGCGAAAGTCGAGCGGGAATGGCTGACGTGGCTTGCGCCGCAGTTCGCGAAGTACGGCGCGAGCGCGCCGGAAAGACTTGCCGAGATCTACACGAGCTTTGTCGAAGACAAGGCGATGCTCGACGTGTTCGTCGAGGAAAAGCCTGCCGTCGTCAGCTTTCATTTCGGGCTGCCGTCGAAGGAAGTCATCCAGGCGCTGAAGGACGCGGGCATCACGTTGCTGGCGTCGGCGACGAACCTGGACGAGGCGCGGCAGGTGGTCGATGCGGGCGTCGATGCGATCGTTGCGCAGGGCGTCGAAGCGGGCGGCCATCGCGGCGCGTTCGACACGCAGGCGTTCGATGAAGGCCTCGGCACCTTCGCGCTCACTCGTCTTCTGGTGGAGAAATTCGATCTGCCCGTCATCGCGGCGGGCGGCATCATGGACGGCGCGGGCATTGCCGCGGCGCTCGCGCTCGGCGCGCAGGCGGCGCAGCTTGGAACGGCATTCGTGCCGTGCCCGGAGACGTCGATCGACGAGGGCTACCGTCGCGCGATTCTCGGCGATGCTGCGCTTCACACGACGATGACGTCGGCGATTTCGGGCCGTCAGGCTCGCAGCATGGTCAACCGCTTCACGGAACTGGGCCGCGCCGCCGATCGCCCCGCGACGCCGGATTACCCCGTCACCTACGACGCAGGCAAGGCGCTGCATGCCGCGGCGAAAGCGCAGGGCGAGTTTGGTTTCGGCGCGCAATGGGCTGGCCAGGCGGCTGCGTTGGCGCGTTCGCTGCCTGCTGCCGAACTCGTCGCGCGGCTCGATGCGGAACTCGTCGAAGCGATCCGCAGATTGCAGCGGTACACGCACTGATACATAGAGACAGGCAACGGCCACCCGATGAATGAACCGACAAGGCATACCGAAACAGGCAGCAGCGCGCAGCTGCTTTCGATCAACATTGGCGTGTGCGAGCCGCTCGACGTCGGACTGGCTGCCGACGGTCTGAGCGTCGAGTCGGCGATCCGCAAGCGTTCGGTGAGCAGCGTGAGCGAGGGCGCGGTGGTCGAAGTGAAGAAGCTTGGACTGGTGGGCGACGAGCAGGCGGACCTTAGTGTTCACGGGGGCCTCGACAAGGCTGTTTATCTCTATCCGTTCGAACACTACGCGTGGTGGCGGCAGCGGCGCATCGAAGCGGATCTGCCCGATGCGGAGGAGCCATTGGCATTCGGCATGCTGGGCGAGAATTTGACCACGCAGGGTTTGCTGGAGTCGGACCTTTGGGTTGGCGATACGCTCGTGATCGATCAGGTCAGGTTACGGGTGGAGGCGCCGCGCAGTCCATGTTTCAAGCTCAATGCCGCGATGGGGTACAGGAAGGCTGTTAAGCATATGTATCTGAGTGGGTTTGCTGGTGTGTATCTGAGCGTCTTGCAGACGGGGTTTATTCAGGCTGGTGCACGGATTGTTGTCGTGCCGGGGCGTAGGGAGGAGTCGGTGAGCGGGATTCTCGAGTTGCGGCGGGGGAAGGCTCGGAGGGAGCCGTAAAGGGTTTGGTTGTTCGGGCCTTTGCGCTGGCATTCGCGTTTTGCTTTTGCTTTTGCTTTTGCTTTCGTTGGCATCCGCGAATTGTTAGCTCGCTTCACGCGTCGCCCCTGTGCGGGGCGGCAC